>NZ_JBTYMC010000061.1:0-29171 GCF_054880855.1 Streptomyces sp. S6
TGGGCGGGCCGGGGCGGAGGCGGTGGCCGGGGCGGGCCCGATGGGTGGGGCGGGCTCGGTGGCCGACGTGGGGTCAGTGGGCGGGGCCGGCTCAGACGTCCCGGACTCAGCGGTCGTCGGGGCAGGGGCGGCAGCCAAGCCAGGGCCGACAGCTCGACGAGGCCCGGCGGCCAGGGCGGAGGCGGCAGCCGGAGCGGGCCCGATAGATCGGCCCGGCTCAGAGACCGACGTGGACTCAGTGCCCGGAGCCGACTCAGACGTCCCGGACTCAGCAGCCGAGGCAGAGGCGGCAGCCAAGCCGGGGCCGACAGCTCGACGAGGCCCGGCGGCCGGAGCCGAGGCGGCAGCCGGAGCGGGCCCGATGGATCGGCCCGGCTCAGAGACCGACGTGGACTCAGTGGCCGGAGCCGGCTCAGACGTCCCAGGCCCAGCAGCCGTCGGGGCAGAGGCGGCAGCCGGAGCGGGCCCGATGGATCGGCCCGGCTCGGAGACCGACGTGAGCTCAGTGGCCGGAGCCGGCTCAGACGTCCCAGGCCCAGCAGCCGTCGGGGCAGAGGCGGCAGCCAGGCCGGGGGCCACAGCTCGGCGAGGCCCGGGGATCGGGGCGGAGGCGGCAGCCAAGCCGGGAGCGACGGCTCGGCCGGGGGCGGTGGTCGGGTCCGCGGTAGCGGTTCTGCGGGGGTTCACCGTCACCGTCGTCGCGTAGCGTGCCGCTGCCGCGAGCAGGGTCCAGGTTGCCGCGCCGTCTCGGGGGCGCGCTCCTGAGACGTCCGTGGCCGTGCGGCTGTCGGTGGGTTTCGCCTCGTACGCCTCCGGCAGTCCGTGGCCGTCGGCCCGGACGGGACCCGCGCGGGCCAGCAGGCGCATGCGGGTGAGGTGGTCGAGGACGGCGGCGAGGAAGCCGTCCCGGTCCTCCAGGAGTCCGCGCTGCCAGCCGCCGCGCCTGCCGTACTCCTCGATCAGTTCGCCGAGCAGTTCGGACGGCAGGCCTTCGGGGACAGGTACGCCGATGACGAGCCGGCCGCCGGCGGGGTGTTCCGGGCGCAGGCGGTCCACGAGCCGCCCCACCAGCAGCAGCGCGGCCTGCGCGACCGTGCCGGTGCCGGGGAGGTGGAGGTCGGTGAGTTCGGCGTCCGGGTCGACGAGGGCGATGCCCTCGGCGCGGATCTCCGCTTCCAGGCCGAGGAGTTCGGAGAACGCCTGGGCCTCGCGGCGCTGCCGGGTGCGCAGCCATTCGCGCTCGGCGTCCGTGAGGTCGTCGAGGTGGACGACGGGGGTTTCGACGAGCCGTCGGCGGACGTACGTGCGGGGCCCGCCGAACCCGGGGTCGGCCGCCCGCCGGACGAGGTCCGCGCCGTCGCGGCTCTGGGTGAGCGGCCCCGCGACGACGGCTCGCGCGATGTCCCGGTCGACGGTCAGCAGCGCCTCTCCCCCGCCGTCCTCCGCGACCGCCGAGACCTGGCCCTCGGTCTCCGACAGGACGCCCCAGTCGACGAGTTGGCGCAGCGCGGCGGCGAGGGTGCGGCGCTCGGCCTGCCGTCCGCTGTCGGTGATCTCCAGCCCGGCGTCGACGGCGGCGGCCCTCAGGTCGGCGACGAGTTGGGAGAGCAGGAGCTGTTCCGGGGCGGTGACCAGGACGGAGAGCGCGAGGGTGAGGTACGCGTACGTGCGTGGCGTGAACGGCGTGCCGGTGGAGGGGCGTTCGAGGCGGTGACCGGCGCCGGGGCCGAGGCCCGCCTTGAACAGGCGGGCGTATCCGGCGTCGACCAACAGGCGGTATCCGAAGACCTGTTGGAAACGCTGGGCCAGCCAGTCGGCGTGCTTACGGACGAGTGGGAACGTGTCGCGGTGCGGGCCGGTGCTGGTGATCAGCGGGTGGGCCAGCAACAGCCGGGCGGCGGCGCGGCGTTCGGCGGCGAGGGCGACGTCGTGGGTGGAGGGGAGCGGCATCAGGCGGTCGCCTCCTGGGACGCGGGGGCGGCTGCGCGCTCGACGGCCAGGGTGAGGTCGTCCGCCGTCAGGTCGCCGTCGACGGAGCGCAGGAGTGTGGGCCGGCCGGGGGTGCGCCACGCGGTCAGCCGGATGCCCAGGTCCGTTTCGCTCGCCTGGGCGCCGTCGAGGGTGAAGTCGGTGGCGGACTTGCGCAGTTGGGCCTGGCCGAGGGCGGTGGTGAGCAGTTCCAGCAGCAGTTTCATGGCCGGTGCGCTCAGTCTCACCTGGTCGAAGCGGCCGGAGGCGCTGAGGAGTTCGTGGGCCGCGGCCCGCCGCGCCTCGGCCCGCTCGCGTTCCCGTTCCACGAGGCGGCGCTTCTGCTCGGTGTGGTCCTCGACCGCCGCGGACCGTCCGCGCGGGGACCGGCTGCCGCGCTCGCGCAGCGCGACCGGCACGTCGACCACGGGCCCGGTCCACCAGCTGACGTACGCGGGAACGGTGTGGTCGGGGTCGGGGGCGACGCCCAGGTGCCGTGCGCCGTACAGGCCGAAGGCCGCGACGGCGATGTCGTGGGCCTCCTCGGGTTCGGCGGCGTCGAACCAGGCGGCGAGCCGTAGCAGGTCCTTGCGGCGGGACATCTCGCCGGAGGCCGAGCGCAGCATCCTCTTGGCGTTGGCGAGCAGTGACTGAAGCGCCCGCAGTGTCGCGTCGCGCAGTTGGTCGACCTGGCTGCCGTGTCCGAGTCCACCGCTGTCGGTGAACCAGTCGCGCAGCCCCTCCCAGTCCGCCTGCTCCCGCCCCCTGCTGCGCTGCACCCGGGTCTCGGGCAGCGCTTCGGCGAGGGCTCCGATGCCGGTGGCGTGCGCGTCGACGCGGGCGAGGAGCGCGGGGAGGTGCGGCCACACCGCGTCGAGGTGGGCGGCGATGCGCGGGGCGCGCAGCGAGACGTCCTCGGTGATCGCCTCGACGTAGTCCAGCAGGAGTTCCTTGAACCCCTGGTACTCGGCGCCGTCGAGGTCGTAGCGGGCCAGGACCTGGCCCAGGTAGGCGTAGAAGTCCCGTACCGATTCGGCGAACTCGGCGAACTGGACGAAGAGGGTGCTGATCCGCTCCCACGCCTGCTGGGGGTCGCCGCCGCCGGGCGCGGAGGCCAGGGTGACGATCTCGCCGAGGCCCCGGTCGACGAGTGCGAGCAGTTCGCTGCTCACCTCGCGGGCGGCGTCGGCCCCGGCCAGCACCTCGTCCGCGTCGCGCTGTACGCGTTCGCCCAGTTTGGAGAGCTGGTAGCGGGAGCGGGAGCGCTGGTAGTCGGCGATGCTGGTGGCCCTGACCGCGTGGGTGGTGCGCAGCAGGTTTCCCCAGCCGACCAGTCTCTCCAGCCGGACGGCCAGCGTCTCGGCGTCGGGTCCGGTGCCGTCCAGTTTCGTCAGGACGTCCGGCACCGAGAGATCGGCGAGCAGCGTGCCGCAGAACACCCGCATGATCGCTATGTACTCCAGGCGTTCGGGTGCGGTGAGGTAGGCGTACACATTCAGCCGCTCCCCCGCCCCGGACAAGTCGTTCCCCTCCATACCCACGAGAGTACGGACCGTGACTGACAACGCGCCGGGGGGTGTCGGGTCCCGGCAGCGGTTTCGCGCCGATGATCGGCCGAATCCCCCTGGTCAAGGAACCACAAAGTCCCTGTGAGAATCTTGTGAACCGAACGCACAAGCGATGGTTCACCCTGGAGGGGTACCTTGCCCAATCACTGGAGAAGACCCGGTCTCGCGCTGGTCTCGATGACGGCCCTGACGGGTCTCGCGCTCGGTGCGGCGGCGCCGGTGCAGGCGGCGGGTCCGGCGGCCGGGAGGCCGGGGGCGCTCGCCGCCGGGGACAAGCGGCTGACGCTGATCACCGGGGACCGGGTCGTGGTGGACGGCGCGGGCCGGGTCAAGGGGGTGGAGCGGGCTCCGGGCCGGGAGCGGGTGCCGTTCCAGATACGCAAGGTCAAGGACCGTACGCTGGTCGTGCCGACCGACGCCGCCGCGCTGATCGCCTCCGGCAAGCTGGACCAACGGCTGTTCGACATCACCGAGTTGAGCAAGTCGTCGCAGCAGAACGGCCTCAAGGTCATCGTCGGCTACCGGGGCAGGGCCGCCGCCGCGCGGGCCGACGTCGAGGACGCCGCCACGGTGCGCCGGACCATCAAGTCCCTTGACGCGCAGGCTGTTTCGGCCGACCGTGACGAGCCCGAGAAGCTCTGGGACGCGGTGACCGACGGGAACCGCACCGCCGCGGGCGTCGCGGGCGTCTGGCTGGACGGCGTGCGCCGCGCGGCCCTCGACTCGTCGGTGAAGCAGATCGGCGCACCGGCCGCCTGGTCGTCCGGCTGGACCGGCAAGGGCGTCAAGATCGCCGTCCTGGACACCGGAGTCGACGCCACCCACCCCGACCTGAAGGGTCAGGTCGGCGCGGCCAAGAACTTCACGGCCTCCCCCGACGCGAAGGACCGCCAGGGCCACGGCACGCACGTCGCGTCCACGGTGGCGGGCACCGGCGCGAAGTCGAAGGGCAAGTACAAGGGGGTCGCGCCGGGTGCGACGATCCTGAACGCCAAGGTCCTCGACGACCAGGGCTTCGGCGAGGACTCCGGCATCCTGGCCGGCATGGAGTGGGCCGCCGCGCAGGGCGCCTCCATCGTCAACCTCAGCCTCGGCGGCGGGGACACCGCCGAGATCGACCCGCTCGAAGAGGCCGTGAACCGGCTCTCCGAGCAGAAGAACATCCTCTTCGCGATCGCCGCCGGCAACGAGGGCGAGGACGGCGACGGGACGATCGGCTCCCCCGGCAGCGCGGCCAACGCGCTCACCGTCGGCGCGGTCGACGGCAACAACCTGCTGGCGGACTTCTCCAGCAAGGGCCCGACGGCCGACGGTTCGGTCAAGCCCGACGTGACCGCGCCCGGCGTGTCCATCACCGCCGCCTCGGCGCCCGGCAACGCCATCGCGGCGGAGGTCGGTGAGGGGCCCGCCGGGTACATGTCCATATCGGGTACGTCGATGGCGACCCCGCATGTCGCGGGCGCCGCGGCGCTCCTCAAGCAGCAGCACCCGGACTGGACTTGGGCCCAGCTCAAGTCGGCGCTGATGGGCTCGTCGAAGCCGACCTCGGGCCTGAACTCCAACCAGCAGGGCAGCGGCCGGATCGCCGTCGACCTCGCCGTCAAGCAGACGGTGCTGGCCGACCAGCCGGCGCTGAACTTCGGTGTGCAGCAGTGGCCGCACACGGACGACACCCCGGTCACCAAGCGGCTCACCTACACCAACTCCGGTGCCGCGGACGTGACGTTGAAGCTGACGGGGTCGGCCACCGGCCCGAACTCCCGTACCGCGCCCGCCGGTTTCCTGAAGCTGGGTGCCAACGAGGTGACGGTCCCGGCGAACGGCTCGGCGTCCGTCGACGTCACGCTCGACACCCGGCTCGGCGGCACCCTCGACGGCACCTACTCGGGGTACGTCGTCGCCAACGGCGGCGGGCAGAACGTCCGTTCGACGGTGAGCGTGCTGCGCGAGGTCCAGTCGTACGACGTGACCGTCAAGTACGTGAACCGGGCCGGGCGGACGCCGGTCCACCTGACCAACCTGACCGGGTTCGCCGGGCTCGGCAGCGGACAGGACTACGCGACCCAGTCCACCGCCGACACCGTCAAACTCCGGGTGCGCAAGGGGACTTACCTGCTGAACTCGCTCAGCGGGAAGGCCCTCGACTCCGACGAGGGCGGCCTCGACTGGGTCGCGCAGCCGTCGCTCGACGTCAGCAAGGACCTCGCCCTCACGCTCGATCTGACGACAACTCGGGCGTCGTCCATCAGCGTTCCGGACAAGGCCGCCAAGCAGGTCATGGGCACCGCGGGTTACACGTTCGCGCCGGCGGAGACCGACTTCGGCTTCGACGTCACCTCGTTCGCCAACCTCCGTACGGCGCACCTGGGTCCGGCGGTGACCAAGGGTCTCTCGCAGTACTGGTTCGGTCAGTGGCAGAAGGGCGCGGGCGCCGAGTACGACGTCATCACTTCCCGGAAAGTGACCAAGCTCGGCGCGATCAGCAAGCAGTACCGGGCCGCCGAGCTCGCCACCGTCCGGGTGGGGATGGGGAGTTCGTCGAAGAACCGGACGGGTGCGCTGCTCGCCTCCGGCCAACTCGCCGACGGGACCTTCTCGTTCAACTCCCCGCTCTTCCAACGCCTGCCCGGCACCCGGACGTTGTACCTGTCTGCCGGGGAAGGTGCCCGCTGGGGCCTCCACTTCTTCCAGATCGCCCCGAAGCCCGACGCGGCCGGGGAGCCGATCGCCGAGGCCCAGTACAGCATGACCGACAGCCGCGCCTACGCCGCCGGCAAGAGCTACACCGAGACCTTCAACGCCCCGGTCGTCGCCCCGCGCCTGAGCAACGGTAACTTCGGCATCTTCCGCCTGGGCAACGACATCTACGCCGGGCTGCCGGTGTTCGCCGACGGGGCCGGGCACGTGGGGCTGGCCCCGTCCATGTCCGGCACCACCACGCTGTACCGCAACGGCAAGAAGGTCGGCTCGCTCAACGATCCGCTGCTCGGCCTCGCACCGTTCAAGGTCCCGGCGGCGAACGCGTCGTACCGGCTGACGGCGACGGTGACCCGTTCCGCCTCGGTGTTCCCGACCTCCAACCGCATCGACGCGGCCTGGACCTTCTCCTCCAAGTCGGCCGCCAAGCAAACCCGGTTGGCCGCCTCGACCCTGCACATCGCCGCCCCCGTCGACCTGTCCGGCCTCGCCCCCGCCGCCCGCTCGGTCTCCGCCCCGGTGACCGTCCAGGGCTCCGCCGCCGGCAAGAACCTCAAGTCCCTCGCCGTGTCCGTCTCCTACGACGGCAAGCGGTGGACGAAGGTCTCGCTCGCCAAGGGCAAGATCACGTACAAGAACCCGGCGAAGGGGAAGGCGATCTCCTTCCGGTACGCGATCACCGACAAGCAGGGGAACACGTCCGACGTGACCGTGTGGAACGCGTATTTCGGCAAGTGACCCTCTGAAGTAGCCTCTTGAGGCGGCGGGCCCGGCAAGTGCCGGGCCCGCCGTCTGCGTTGTGAGCTGCTGACCCGGTCGAACGAAGGAGACGGACAGCCATGCGGTCACTTCCCCGGAGCACGGTGCGCCTCCTGCCCGGCCCCTTCCTCGACGCGCAGACCGGCGCGCTCGACTACCTCCTCTCCCTGGACCCCGACCGGCTGCTCGCTCCCCTGCGGCGCGAGGCCGGGCTGCCGCCGGTCGCCGAGTCCTACGGCAACTGGGAGAACTCGGGGCTCGACGGCCACACCGTCGGGCACGCGCTGTCGGGTGCCGCCCTGATGAGCGCGGTGACGGACGACCCCCGGCCGTCGGCCCTGGCCGAGCGGCTCGTCCGGGGTGTCGTCGAGTGCCAGGACGCCCTCGGCACCGGATACGTCGGGGGTGTTCCGGGCGGGGTGCGGCTGTGGGAGCGGGTCGCGGCGGGGCAGGTGGAACGGGACTCGTTCGAGCTCGGCGGCGCCTGGGTGCCCTGGTACAACCTGCACAAGCTGTTCGCCGGGCTGCTGGATGCCCACCGGTACACCGGTTCGGTCCCAGCGCTGAACGCTGTGCGGCGGCTGGCCGACTGGTGGGACGAGGTGGCGTCGGGGATGTCCGACGACGTCCACGAGGCCATGCTGCGCACCGAGTTCGGCGGGATGTGCGAGGTGCTCGCGGAACTCGCCGAGCTCACCGGCGTGGATCGGTACGCCCTCCTCGCCGGGCGCTTCCTCGATCAGGGGCTGCTGCGGCCGTTGCGGGAACGGCGTGACGAACTCGACGGGCTGCACGCCAACACGCAGATCGCCAAGGCCGTCGGATACCAGCGGCTCGGTGAGGTCGCCGGTGATCCCGGGCTGCGGGGCGCCGCGCGGTTCTTCTGGGAGAGCGTCGTCCGCCACCGCACGTTCTCCTTCGGCGGGAACTCCGTACGCGAACACCTGCATCCACGCGACGACTTCAGCTGCGCCCTGGAGTCGCCGGAGGGGCCCGAGACGTGCAACACGTACAACATGCTCAAGCTCGGGCGCGCGCTGTTCCTCGAACGGCCCGATGCCGAGGTGCTCGACCAGTACGAGCGGGCCACGGTCAACCACATCCTGTCGTCCGTGCGGCCCGGGGGCGGGCTGGTGTACTTCACGCCGGTCAGGCCGGGGCACTACCGGGTGGCGTCCACGGCCCAGAACTGCTTCTGGTGCTGCGTCGGCACCGGTCTGGAAAACCATGCCAAATACGGGGAGTTGATATACACCGCCGACGGCGACGATCTCTTCGTCAACCTCTTCATCGCTTCCCGGCTCAGCCTGCCGGACCGGGATCTGGTCCTGGAGCAGACCGGGACGGCGCCCTATGACGAGGAGGCCTGTCTGGTGGTACGGGCGGCTCCCGCCGGTCCGGTGGCGATCCATGTGCGGGTTCCGGGGTGGCACGAAGGGGAGTTGGGGGTGCGGGTCAACGGTGCGCCGGCGGAGGGGGCCGAGGTTGTCGAGGCGGGGGCCGAGGCCGTCGCGCCAGGGGCCGACATCGTCGCGGCGGAGGCCGAGGCCGTCGCTCCAGGGGTGACGTACGTGCGCCTGGAGCGGCGGTGGCGGGCCGGGGACACCGTCACCGTGCGGCTTCGTCCGCGGGTCAGCGCCGAGTTGCTCCCCGACGGGTCGCCGTGGGTGTCGTTCCGGTTCGGGCCCACTGTTCTCGCGGCCGAGGGGGACCGGGACGACCTCGCCGGGCTCCTGGCCGACGGCTCCCGCATGGGCCACGTCGCCGCCGGCCCGCCCCGCCCGCTGGCGGACGCTCCAGTCGTCCTCGCCGCCGACGCCTGCGACCTGCCGGCCGGCGTCCGCCAACTCTCCCCCGACCGCCTGGTGTTCACCCTGGACCACGCGCGGGCGCCCTCGGGAGAACCCGTCACCCTCGTCCCCTTCGCCGGCCTCCACGACTCCCGCTACCACCTCTACTTCCCCGTCGCCCACCCCGACCGCCTCCCGGAACGCCGCGCGGAACTCCGCACGGCCGACGCAGGCTCCCTCGCCCTCCACGGCCGTACCGTCGACTCCGTCGCCGCCGGCGAGCAACAGCCCGAGTCCGACCACCACTTCACGGGCCACCACACCTGGTCCGGCCACACCGACGGGCTCCGCTGGCGCGCGGCCACCGGCTGGTGGTCCTACCACCTCACCGACCCGGCCCTCACCGCCACGGCCCTCCACATCACCTACCTGACCTCCCCGGAGTCCGGCCCGACCCGCGTCCTGATCGACGGGGTTCCCGCAACGACCCTCACCCCCGGCCACGACCTCGACTCCGAGACCTCCCACGTCCTTCCCCTCCCCGCCGATCGCTCCGTCGACGTCGTCGAGGTGCGCTTCGAGGCGGTCGGGACGGGGAGCGGTGTTCTGGTGCGGGGGGTGCGTCTGATCCGCTGACGCCGCAGGCGTACTGACGTACCGTGAACAGCGCTCCAAGGCGAAGCGGCAAAGAACCTGACCCATGGACATGGACGACATCCGCGAGAACACGAACAGCCGCACGACACCGCCGACGGAAACCTCCACCCGGCGACGGAAAGCGGCTGCGGCTGCCTCCGCCTGGTCCTCGCCGTCCCCCTCACCCTGCTCACCCTCATCGCCGCCTACTTCTGCTGGACGGCACTGACCATCACCCCCTCCGGCACCTGGGACGACGACGCGTACGCCGGAATCGTCCTGTCGTGCGTCCTCACCATCGCGGCGGCGGGAACCGCAGCGGCGCTCCGGCTGATCCCCTCGGTACGGACGACCATGCCGTGGTGGTGGACACTTCCGGCCCTGCTGTTGTGCGTGGTCGCGGGGGTGCGGTGGGTGGCGGGGGGTTGAAGCGAAACATCCGTTGAACCGAAAGGCTCCGCCCGGAACATGATGTCATCGAGTTGACGGACCGTCATGAAACGGGTGTCGCGTGGTTGCGCCGCAGCCTTTCCCTCTCGGATTTTCAATACACCACCCGAAGATCACAGAGGTCAACCGGGATCAGTAAAAAACCTTATGGTGTTCCGCTGAAGAGCACGCGCCGACCATTCGGGTGATGCGAGTAGACGCATATGCACACAAGGAGAAATGCTGTGCTCACGCGTTGCGCATTCGACGCTCCCATGTCACTCATGCACGTCGATCATATCTTCATGATCCCGAAGAGGACCTCTTGCCGGAATCCGGATATCAGCCCGCCCCCCTCCTTGCCGAAGAAATTCCGACGACGGGCTTATGCACTCCGTCTCAACAGCGCACCCCGACGGTTCCCCCGCCCGCACCGTCCCGGGAGAGTGACTTCGCCGCCACTTTCGATCCCGGACTGTTCCGTGAGAGTTCCGAAACCGCGCTCGCTCTACTGGAAGAGCATCTGGCCGATCACTCCGTGCGCGGGTTACGCCTCACCGACCCGGCCGTACTGACCCAGGTCGCCCGTGAACTGATGACCACGGATTCCCGGCAGGTGGCGAAGTTCGACGCGGAGCGGCTGAAAGCCATCCTCGACCTCTACGTGAGCACGGGAATTCCGGTGCATTCACCGGGCTACATGGGCCGGCAGTTCTCCGGGGTCGTGCCCCTCGCCTCGGTCGTCGACTTCGTGAGTTCCACCGTCAACCAGCCGTCCTCCTTCTACGAGGCCGGGCAACTGCCCAACGTCGCTGAGCGGATCATGGCCGAGGAGCTGAACCAGTTCATCGGCTGGGCGCCCGGCACCTTCGCCATGGTGACCACCTCGGGTGGATCGTTGGCCAACCTCACCGCCCTGCTCGCGGCCCGCAACCAGCACTTCCCGTCGTACTGGACGGAGGGCGGCCCGCCCCGCGGTGAAGCGGGCCGGCCCGCGATCGCGGTCGGTGCGGACGTGCACTACAGCGTGGAGCGTGCGGCCGGGGTGATGGGTATCGGCGCGGAGCAGATCGTCCGACTGCCTTTGGACGACCGGCAGCGGATCTGCGCGGAAGGCGCACGAGCCGCCCTCGACCGGGCCGAGGAGCGGCAGCTCAAGGTGTTCTGCCTGGTGGCCTCCGCAGGTACCACGGCCGTCGGCGCCTTCGACCCGCTCGACGAGCTCGCCGAGTTGGCCCGGGAGCGGGGCATGTGGCTGCACGTGGACGGGGCGCACGGGGCGAGCCTGCTGGTCTCGAAGCGGCTGCGGGGCCGACTGCGCGGGATCGAGAAGGCCGACTCCCTGACCTGGGACGCGCACAAGATGATGTATGTGCCCGCCCCGTGCACGATGCTCTTCTACCGGGACCGCCGGCACAGTCTCGGCGCTTTCCGTCAGGAGGCGAGCTACGTCTTCGACGAGAATCCCGACATCTACTCGTCACTCGACAACGGGGACAAGAATTTCGAGTGCACCAAGCGTCCGATGATGATGACGCTCTGGACCCTCTGGGCGTTGTTCGGCCCGGCCCTGTTCGCGCAGAAGACCGAGCATCTGTGCCGGTTGGCCGGAGAAGCCCATCGCATCCTTGAGGGCGAGCCGGATTTCCGTACGCTGCACACTCCGGAATCCAACATCCTCTGTTTCCGTTACCACCCGGAAGAACTGGAGGCGAAGGATGTGCATACATTCCAGACGGAAATCCGGGACCACGTCAAACAGCGGGGAAGATTCTTCATCTCCAAGGTGGATGTGGACGGCACCGCCGCTCTGCGTGTCGTCATGATGAATCACGAAATCACGGCCGCGCATTTCCGTATGCTGCTCGACGAGATCCGTCGTGCCGGGCGGGAGTTGCTGCGGCGACGAACGGGGAACGAACAATGACCGCAACCGCCTTTCCGTACACTGCCGTAGCTCCCGGCGTCCCGGAGAACCCCGTCCAGCTGGCCAACTGGCTGATCCCGGACGGGGAATGGAAGCCCGACTCGGTCGACGCCGTCGAGAAGCTGCCCTCCTTCCTGAGCAAGATGAGGGAGTGTGCGCGCGTCCTCGGGACGCCCTACAGCCAGATCCCGCACGAGGTGCAGGACGCGCTGGTCCTGCGCCGGCTCCAGCAGATGGTCCACACCGTCCTGCTCAACCCTCTCTGGCGCAGCACGCTGCGCGGTGCCGGCATCACCGGGGCGCCGCGCAGTCTCGACGAGTGGCAGTCGATTCCGCTCGCGGACAAGAACGCGCAGCGCGACTTCTTCATGGACGACCGCGAGGGCATGGTCGTCCCGCTCGACCGCGGTGGTTTCGAGATCGTGGCGAGCGGGGGAACGAGCAGCGGGCGCCCGTTGGAGACGGTGTATTCGCTGCGCGAACTGTGGGACACGTATCAGGTCGCGGGTCACTTCATGGGCGCCTACCAGCTTGCCCCGAGGCTGACGGGCGCCGGGCCCAAGTGGCTCTACACCACGCTGGCCGACTACCAGATGTGGAGCAGCGGCACCATGGTCGGCGGGGTGTTGCAGAACGTGCCGGGCGTCAACTACATCGGTGCGGGCCCCGTGACCGCTCCGGTCCTGGAGCACATGTTCTCCTACCCCGGGCCCAAGGCCCTGATGGGGATCACCGCCGGAATCGCCATTCTCAGCGAGCTCGGCGCGGGCATGAACCAGGCGGCGCGGGAGAGTTTCAGGCTCGCCCTGTACGGCAGCGGGGTGCTGCCGCAGCGGGGGCGTGCCGATCTGCGGGCGGTCTACCCGAACGTCGAGATCCTCAGCTACTTCGCGGCCACCCAGGCCGAGACCATCGGGCTTCAGCTGGACCCCGGCGCACCCGAGCTGTCGGCCGTGCCGGGCCTGCATCTGGTCGAGATCGTCGACGAGCAGGGCCGCTGGGTCCCCGAAGGCGCCGAGGGCGAGCTGGTCGTCACACGGCTGCACGCGCACGAGGCGCCGCTGCTGCGGCTCAAGCTGGGCGACCGGATGATCCGCCGATCGCGGCTGAACGGTCCGGGGCTGAAGGCGGACCGGTTCGAGTTCGCCGGCCGCACCGGTGACGTACTGCATCTCAACGACAGC
Source organism: Streptomyces sp. S6 (assembly GCF_054880855.1). Classification (NCBI taxonomy): domain Bacteria; kingdom Bacillati; phylum Actinomycetota; class Actinomycetes; order Kitasatosporales; family Streptomycetaceae; genus Streptomyces; species Streptomyces sp. S6. The sequence continues at coordinate 12,959 of NZ_JBTYMC010000061.1, forward strand.
CAGTACTCGGCCACGGCCGCGCTCGCCGGGCTGGGCGAGGAGTTGCGGGCTGCCGGTGTGGTGGATCTGGACACGGCGGCTCACGACCTCCAGTTCGTCAACCATCGCGAGGCGAAGCTCCTCACGCTGCTGGTGTCCGTCGACAACCCGCAGGACGCCACGTACCGCACGGACGCGATGCTCGGCCCGTACGGCACGCGGCGGGTCTTCCTGAAGGTGCTGCCCCGCGCGCTGTCGCTGTTCAACCACGGCGAGGCGAATCCGGCGTCCATCGAGAAGACCGGATACGGCTTCCGCGTCCAGTTCGTGTCCAAGGGGTCACCCGAGGTCGAGCGCACCGACGTGGGCAAGGTGCCGCTGGTCCGGGACCGCGGGCAGTAGCCGTCCCCTCAAAAGTTCCCCGCCTCCGCGCACCCGCAACTCCAGGACAACGCCGCTCAGGACAGGAGCAAGAATGAAGCCGCAAGTCAATATCGTCGCCTTGGTCGACAGCATCGGGGCGCTTTCCGACCGCACCCTCCTCAACGGGAATCTGTCGCTCGTGGACGACGGCCCCTTCCACAGCACCGGGCAGGGAACGCCGAACCTGTGCACCGTCGTACGGCCGGGCCAGGTCGTCCAGTGGCAGGCCCTCGCGGTCGACCTCCAGACTCCGGTGGAGATCAAGAGCGTCACGTTCCTCAGCTCCCCTGATGCGGACGGTGAATACCAGCCGTCCCACTGGGACGAGGAGGGCGAGAAGCTCGACCTCAACATCTGGGCCGGGATCGTCCCGTCGTTCATGGGCACCGGAGTGCCGCACAGGTACCGCCTGGAACTCCAGATGTACGAGGGCAGGAACAGCGTCATGTACATCGACTCGCCCGCGCTGATGTGCGTGTGACCGCGCCCGGTACGCCCGTCACGAACCCTTCGACGAGATAGGCAGGTTCATGCCTCAGCAACTAGGCATCATCGTGCTCGTGGACACCGCCAACGCGCTGGCGGACAAGACGCTGAGCGGCAACACCTACTGGTTCGACAACCAGAAACTGCACGGCTCCGAGAACCAGGGCACCGAGAACCTGGTCTCCGCGATCAACGGCTCCTACTGGCAGGACGGCTCGCAGGCGACCGAACAGGTACTCAACTGGCTGCCGTACAGCCTCGGTTCCCTCCCGCCCAGCGTGCCGCGCGGCTACCAGGCCGAACGCTCCCGGCTCAGCGACGAGGAGGCGCTGGCCGACCTGGAGGCCCTCCTGGACGGCAAGGGCGCCCCCGACGCCGCTCAGCTGGAGCGTGTGCGCAAGGCGCTCGGCAAACGGACCAAGACCCGCGGGAACGGCCACCAGGGCGAGAAGATCCTGGACGTCACCGGAAACGTCGTCACCGACGTGGGCGACCAGGTCCACAACTACCCGCCGCCGATCATCACCGACATCTACGGCCAGGCCGTGGACGAGAAGATCATGTACCCGGCCGAGTACGGCTCTCCCGACCTGGTGACCGACGGCTGGTACTGGGCGGCCTCCGTGGACACCTCCCGGCCCGGCACCTACACGTACACGGTGCGGATCCAGCTGCACGACCTGGTGCTGCGCGACGGGGAAGTCGAGTGGACGCCGGTGAACTTCACCTGCCGGTCCACGCTGAAGATCGTCACCGAGCCGAAGCGCAACGGCTTCACCAAGGCGGGCATGGGCTATCTCCCCGTCCCGCCCCAGCCGGCCCCCGCCCCCATGGCACCCCAGAGCTGAGGAGCAGCAGATGGCCACGGACACCAAGTCCAAGAAGAAGACGACGGCCACCGCCCGGCCGATCACCATCACCGCCGTCGTGGACGCCGTCGGCATCCTGGCGAGTGACAGCACCAGCGGCGAGGTGTACTTCTACGACACCAACAAGGCCGGCGGCTCGACCGGCTTCGGCACCGAGCAGCTGAGGACCAAGGTCAAGCGCGGCGATCAGCTGCTGTGGAGCACGATCGCCCTGGAGTGCGAGGCGCATGTCGCCATCGACTCCATCGAGATCGACAAGAGCGTGTGCGAGCCGGAGCGCAAGGTGTACCCGGGCACCGACGTCTCGTTCTGGACGGCCAAGGTGAAGACGGACATCAGCGGCGCCGTCCCCTACCGGATCAGCTTCCAGGTCGGCACGAGAACCGAACCGATCACCACCGTCCAGTCACCGTCCCTGGTGGGTTGAGCGCGCTCCGCAGCCTGCTCAACGGCGCACCGAAGGAGAATGTTGATGAGCACCACCACGCTCAACCCCGCGGAGAAGAAGCAGAACCCCGGTCAGCTGAACTCGGTCCAGCTCAACGTCGTCACGCTCGTCGACATGGAGAAGGCGGTCCAGACAGGGACCCTGCGCGGCGCGATGTACATGATGGACAACAGCATCGGCGGCGTGGGCCAGGGCACGCACGCGCTGGAGACCGTCTGCAAGCAGGGCCAGGTCATCAACTGGATCATCCGCCCGATCGACATGGAGAAGCGCCTGGACGGCACCTGGCCGCCCATGCCGAAGATCAACAACATCGTCGTCCTCGACATCGAGGAAGGCGACGAGGAAGACGTCGCCGAGACCAAGCTGCTCACCGAGCTGAAGATCTACGGCGGCCCGGACCGTATGCGCTCCCCGCTGACCCCGGTCTACTACTACTGGGCCGGCACCGTGCTGAGCACCGCGAAGCCCGGCCTGTACCGCTACCGCCTCGTGGTGGAGCTGGAGCAGGACGGCAAGAAGGAGCGGGTCTACCTCAACACGGAGGAACACCCCGCCCTGCGGGTGGTGGCGGTATGACGCCCCTCCCGGCCCGCCGCTGACGGGTGACACCCCCTTCAGCGGCAGGAGTCCGTTCAACCGCCTGTCGCCGGTCCGCCTGGACACCTCCGTCGCTCCTGACCCCACCACAAGGTGGGACAAGGCGCGACGGGGGCCGTCCCGATCCCCATAGGCCGTAACCATGACCTTGACCATGATCATCACTGTGGCGGCGATCATGACGGCACTCGCAGTCGGCCTGACCGCCAACCACTTCCGCCGCCGGCGCCACGCCGGTGACGACGAGGACGAGGCATCCGTCAGCGACCTGATCAGCCCGCTGGAGACACTCGCCGTCCTCCTGGTCGCCTTCGTCATCGTCGTCGCGGCCGAGTCGTACGGTTCCGCCTCGGCAGCCGTCGAAGCCGAGGCGGGCCGTGTCGACCAGCTCTACGAGGTGGCCGACTACGCGTCCGAACCACAGCGCCGACAGCTCCAGGCCGACGCCGTCTGCTACTCGCGGGCCATCGAGGCCGTCGAATGGCCCCTCATGGCCGAAGGCGGCGAGAAGTCCCCCGTGGCGTCAGCGTGGTCCACCGACTTCCGCAGACACTTCAAGGAACTCGCCCGGAAGGGAGACACCACCTTCCCCCTCCTGGTAGCCGCCGATGACGAACGCTCCCAGGCCCGCCAGACCCGGATCTCGGAAGCGAGCCCCGCCATCCCCACCCTCGTCTACTGGTTCATGGTCGTCGCCCTGGCAGCCACGGTAGGAGCGTTCGCCTTCGGCCTGCCCCGCACCCGCGGCCCCTCCCACCTCGCGCTGCTGGGTGTGCTGGCGGTGCTGTTCACCGGGTCACTGCTGCTGATCGAGGACATCGACAACCCCTTCTCCGGGCGGATCACCATCACGGGCGACGCGATGCGGGAGACCGCCAAGGACATCGCCGAGGACTACGCCGTCGACCACCCCACGGGCACGCTGCCGTGCGACGCGGACGGCAGAGATACCAAGACCTGATCCGCCGGCCCGCCTGCGGACACGCGCCCCTTCACGGCGGTGCACAGCGGTCAGAAGCTGCTGTCTTTCCTGGGAGTGTGGCTGCCTGGCTCACGGGCCTCGGCTCCTGATGGAAGGTCAGCCAGCGGTGGCGTCCCGCTCAGTGGTGCAGCCGGTCAAGTACGTGGAACGCGCAGGTCATCGCGTACATCGACGTGGCTCGGCGCCGCCTTTGGTGCTGACGGCAGGTCAGCCGCACGCGAGGCGGGCGCCGCGTCCCTGCGGCCGGCCGACGCGCGGCTTGTCGGAGCGTGTCGAGCAAGGTCGCTCACACCACGAGGCGGGACACGACCTCAGCCAGCGCCATCACCGTTGAGACTTCCCCTGATAATCGCGGCCAACTGCCGGGAGCGTTGAGCCCCCACGCGCGGTTCCTTCCGAAGGGTCTCGGCCGAGACCGGCCGCTGATGGGGTTCACGGTGACGGGAATCGAGCATCCGCGCCTGCGCCGGCAACGGATCGCCGCCTTCCTGAGGAAGCTCGGCCTTCTCCTCCCGGACCACCGGACCGGGGCGATGCACCGGAAGTTCGACCGACAGCAACAGCGCGACCGGGGGCCGGCCGGCCACCAGGACCGGTTTCCATTCCAGCGCGGGATCCGGGCGGGCCTCAGCAGACCGTCCACGGACAGCGGCCACAGCCAGGCGCTGACCCGGTCCACCCCGCCCCTGCAAGGCGAACTCCCGCTGGTGGACGTACGAGGCGTACGCGGCGACTCCGGCGACCACGAGAGCGCACGCCGTACGCACCCAGACGTCGAAGTCCTCCGTCCGGCCCAGAGGGCTCCGAGCGGTCCCGGCCGGGACATAAGCCCAGGTCAGAGCCGTAAAGGCAGACGAGCCGGGCCGTACGCCGGGTTCTGTTTCCTCGGGGTCCTCGCGGGCCCCGGGGCGACGGCCATCCATCTAGGGCCGACGTTGCCGTCGGCCTCGTGCGGTCTACCCGCGGACTCGGGCGGGCAGCCCTCGAACGTCCGCGCAGAGCGCGTTTCACGGCGCTCCTTTTGACCTTGCTCCGGGTGGGGTTTACCTAGCTGCCCAGGTCACCCTGGGCACTGGTGGTCTCTTACACCACCGTTTCACCCTTACCCGGCGCCGAAGCGCCGGGCGGTCTGTTTTCTGTGGCACTGTCCCGCGGGTCACCCCGGGTGGCCGTTAGCCATCACCCTGCCCTGTGGAGCCCGGACGTTCCTCGGGGGCTCCCCTGGGGGAGTCCACGCGGCCGTCCGCCCGGCTCGTCTGCCGTGTCGACCATGGTACCGGGCGGGCGCCCTACTCCGACCCCGAGGGGACGGACGGGACGGAGGGGGCAGAGGGGACAGGCGAGGTTGCGGGGGCGGAGCCCCCCGCGCTGGACGCCGTCGCCAGGACCGACCCCGCGAGGATCAGGGTGAACGCGACCCCGATGCCCACGGTCAGGCTCTCGCCGAGGAACAGCGCGCCCGCCGCCACCGCGACCGCGGGGTTGATGTACGTGATGACCGTGGACCGCGTGGGCCCGATCTCCTTGATCAGCTCCAGGAAGGCGACGAACGCGATCGCCGTGCAGATCACGCCGAGCCCCGCGAGGGAGACGAGGACGGTGGCCGAGGGCATCTCGGAGGGCCAGGTCGCCGCCGCGAAGGGCGCGTAGACGAGGGCGGCGAAGGCGAGGCAGGCGGCGGTGAGGTGGAGGGAGGGGACGTCCTTGAGGTGGCGGGCGGCGATCAGGGGTGCCGTCGCGTAGCCGATGACCGTCACCAGCACCTCGGCGAGCGAGCGCGCGTCCCCGCCGGTCAGATGCGGGACGGTGAGGACGCCGACGCCGGCGAGACCCAGCGCGAGGCCCGCGACACGCCGTGTGCCGAGCCGTTCCGTGTCCCCGAAGAAGCGCGCGAGGACGACGCCGACGATCGGGACGCCCGCGATCAGCAGGCCTGCCGTCGAGCTGGAGAGGTGGCGCTCGGCGTCGGTGAGGGTGATCCAGGGGCCGACGATCTCGATGACCGCGAACGCCAGCATCGGCAGCCAGTGGGCGCGCACCGCGCGCGGGAGGCCGCCCTGGCGGATCGCGAAGGGGAGCAGGAGGGCCGCGCCGAGGGCACAGCGCGTGAACACCACCATGGTCGGGGAGAGGTCCTCCACCGCCACCTTGATCATCAGATAGGGAATGCCCCAGACCACTCCCATCAGGGAGAACAGGAACCAGCCACGTGCAGTCATGGTCGGAGTCTCACCCCCTTCCCCGGCCGGTGTCTTGAACGCTGTTGCGGTACGCCGCCGGGGTGACGCCGAGGACGCGCCGGAACCAGCGCGTGAGGTGCGCCTGGTCCGCGAAGCCGACGAGGGCGGCGGCCTCGGCGGGGCGCAGTCCGGCGTCCAGCAGTCCCCGCGCGCGGTGCACGCGGTGCTGGGCGAGCCAGGCGTAGGGCGGCAGTCCCATCGTCGTACGGAATGCCCGCAGCAGTTGGTACCGGGACAGCCCCAGGTCGGTGGCGAGTGTGGACAGGGCCGGTGGTTCGAGGAGTTCGTCGGCGAGGCGGTCGCGTACCGCGCGGGCGACGGCCGTGGATCCGGGGAGGCGGTCGTCCGTCGGGCGGGCGGTGGAGTGGCGGCGGGCCAGGGTGGTGAGCAGCCAGGGGATGGTGGACTCCGCCTCCAGCGGGTCCGGGTGCGCGCTGAGCGCGACGTGCGTGCGGCGCAGAGTCTCGGCCAGTTCCGGGTCGTGGATCAGCGGCTCGCAAAAGTGCGGTACGCCGCCGAGGGTGCCGTCTCCCAGGAGGCCGGGTTCGGCGTAGACGGCGCGGTAGGCGTAGCCGTCGGTGGCGTTTCCCGGTCCTCCGGTGTGTGTCTCGCCGGGGGCCAGGACAACGATCGTCCCGGGCCCGGTGCGGACGTGCCCGCCCCGGTAGGCGATCACCTCAGAGCCGCCGACGCACACCCCCACGGTGAACTCGGCGTGCGCGTGCGGCGCGTAGACGTGTTTCTCGAACCGCGCGGTCAGCAGGTCGACCGGCGCCCCGCCATTCCCGAGCCGGGCTCTCGTCCACAACGCTTGCTCACCCATCCAGTGCTCCCCCGTGTGCTGTGTACCGCTCTGGAAAACTCCCCTGCCGCGTTCCTGTATTCCGCCGTTCCGCGGGCATCCGGCCATGTCAGGCGCCCAAGGCGGCCTCCAGTGCGGTGAAGGCGCGGGTCAGGTGCGCGCGGTGGCCGTCGGTCACGGCAGATGCGGGTTCACCGGCCATGAGGCGCCGCGCGGAGGCGATGTAGACCGTGCGGTAGGCGGCGATCGTGAGGGCTGCGGCGAGGTGGGGGTCGGGGTATTCGGGGGCGGTCTCGGCGAGGGCGGTCACCAGGGCCGTCTCCAGTTCCTCGACGCCTTCGCGTGCGCGGGCGCGCAGGGCCGGGGAGTCGACGACGACCTGCCAGAAGGAGGGGAAGTCGTCGTCCACGGCGGAGAGGGGGTGGTGGGTCTCCAGGAGTGTCACGGCCAGGTCGTGCAGGGCCGTCAGGGGTGTCTGGTCCGGGGGGCGGCGGCGGACGGCCTCGGTGAAGGTCTCCACCGCCTCCGGGATGCGGTCGAGGAAGAGGTCCTCCTTGCGCGGGAAGTAGTTGAAGACCGTCATCGCCGAGACGTCGGCGGCCCGGGCCACCTCGGCGACCGTGACCTCGTCGAAGCCGCGGGCCACGAACAAGCCCGTCGCCACGTCGGAGATCCGCTGCTTCGTGGCGCGCTTCTTCCGCTCACGCAGGGACAGTTCGACCGTCCGCTCCAGCTTCGTCCGCTCGCTCTCGGCGGGATTCGTGGATTCCATGCGAAAAACTATAGCGGAAACAAATTTTTAGTGGCTACAGTGTTCGCATGACGAATTTCGACGTGGTGATCGCCGGGGCCGGTCCGACCGGTCTGCTGCTGGCCTGCGAGCTGTGGCTCGGGGGTGTGGAGGTGCTGGTCGTGGAGCGCTTGACGGAGGTGGACGAGACGATCAAGGCGATGGCGGTCAACTCCCCCTCCGCCGTGGCCCTCTACCGGCGCGGCTTCCATCCCGCGCTCGCGGAGATACAGGAGCGCGCGATGGCCGGCTTCCGGCGCTTCCGCGAGGATCAGGGCGAGGACCTCGTCCCGCCGCCCCGCTTCGCCGGCCACTTCGCGGGCATCCCCCTCGACGCCGCCTTCCTCGACCCGGACGACCCCGCCTGGGCGGACATCGGCCGCGCGGAGGAGATCGGCCTGATCCCGCAGTCCGCGCTGGAGCGGGTGCTGGCCGCGCGGGCGCAGGAGCTGGGGGTCGAGGTGCGCAGAGGGGTGGAACTGACAGGGTTCGAGGAAAGCCGCGACGGGGTGTCGGTACGGCTGGCCGAGACCCACGCGGCCCCGGACGCCGGCGCCCGCATCCCCGGTGAGTCCCGTACCGTCCACGCCGGCTGGCTCGTCGGCTGCGACGGCGGGCGCAGCACCGTTCGCAAACTCGCCGGCTTCGACTTCCCCGGCACGCCTCCCGAGATCACCGGCTACCAGGCGCTGGCCGACCTGACAGGTACCGAGGCGCTGGCCACCGGCTGGAACACGACCGCGACGGGCACCTACGCGCACGGCCCGCTGCCCGGCCGGATCCTCACGGTCGAGTTCGACGGCCCCCCGGCCGACCGCACGGCACCGGTCACGGCCGAGGAACTCCAGGCGAGCGTGCGCCGGGTGACGGGGGTGGAGGTGACCGTGGAGAAGGTGCGTACGGCGACCCGGTTCACTGACAACTGCCGCCAGGCGAGCGATTACCGCAAGGGCCGCGTCCTCCTCGCGGGCGACGCGGCGCACGTCCACTCCCCCTTCGGCGGCCAGGGCCTGAACCTCGGCATCGGGGACGCGGTCAACCTCGGCTGGAAGCTCGCGGCGGTCGTGCGCGGCTGGGCTCCGCCGGCCCTCCTCGACTCGTACACGGCGGAACGGCACCCGATCGGCGCCTGGGTCCTGGACTGGACGCGCGCGCAGATCGCCCTGATGCGCCCCGAGTCCCATGCGCGGGCCCTGCACAAGGTGTTCGCCGACCTCACCCGCACCACGGACGGCACGACACACCTGGTCAAGCAGATCTCCGGCGTCTGGCAGCGGTACGACCTCCCCGGTGACCACCCCTTGGCCGGCGCGAGCGCCCCCGACCTGGAGCTGGCCGACGGAACCCGCCTCGCCGACCTGCTGCACACCGCGCGCGGCCTCCTCCTCGACCTCACCGACGACCCGAAACTACGCGCCCGCGCGGAGGGCTACGGAGACCGGGTCACCGTCGTCACCGCCGCCTGCCCGGACCGCCCCGGCCTCGCGGCGCTGCTGGTCCGGCCGGACGGGTTCACGGCGTGGGCGGCGGACACGGAGAAGGGTCCCGGGGCGGGCGGGGAGCCGCTGGAGGCGGCGCTGGAGCGCTGGTTCGGGACACCGGACAGCATCCCGGAGGGAGCCGGCGATGACCACCCTTGACCTTGCCGCGACGTCAACGTCTGTACTGGTGGGCATGAGGATCGGAGAACTCGCGGACGCCGTCGGCGTCACCACCCGCGCCGTACGCCACTACCACCACCTGGGCCTCCTCGCGGAGCCGGACCGTCTCTCGAACGGGTACCGGGACTACACCCTCCGGCACGCGGTCGCCCTCGCGAGGATCCGCCGGCTGACCGAACTGGGCGTGGGCCTGGCCGAGGTGCGGGACGTCCTGGCGGACGACGCCGGGAAGGACCTCGCCGAGGTCCTGGAGGAGCTGGACGAGGACCTGGCCCGGCAGGAGGCGGCGCTCCGGGAGAGACGGGCACGGCTGCGGGTCCTCCTGGAGGCGGGCGAGCTGTCGGCCGAGGGGCCCGTCTCCCCGGAGCTGGCGGAGCTGTTCGCGCGGACGTCCGCCGGGCTCTCCGACTCGCCGATGGCCGCGAAGGACCGCGAGGTGCTGGCCCTGATCGAGACGGCGGTACCTCCGGAGACCCGGGACCGGCTGCTCGCGGCGGTCGGGGAGGTCGCGGGCTCCCCGGAGACGATCGCGCGGGCGAACGAGGCGTACGCCCTGCTCGACGCGCTGGCCGAGGTGGCACCGGACGACCCGCGCGTGGAGGACGCCGCGCACCGGCTCGCCGCGTGCGTGCCGGCGGGGCTGCTGCCGGAGGGGCCGGAGCTCAAGCGGGCGGAGCCCGACAGCTCGTTCCTGCGCGCCTTCTATGCCGACTTCCCGCCCGGTCAGGCGGCGGCGATCCGGCGGGTGCTGGAGATTCTGGGGGTGCGGACATGAAGGTCGTTCGGGCGCTGGCCCGGCATCAGGGGCGGATGTGGGCCGACCTCGCGCGGTGGACGGGAAGGCGGCGCACCGGGGAGGGGCGGCGGCTGGCGTACATGCGCGGGCAGGGGGCGATGACCGCGGGGATCGCGTTCGTGTGCGTGGTCGAGACGGTCGGGATGGCCGCCTGGCTGTGGGAGTACCCCGTCGTGCACTGGGTGATGTCCGCGTTCGACGTCTACACCCTCGCCCTGGTCCTCGGGCTGCACGCCTCCTGCGTGGTCCGGCCGCACCTCCTGACGGAGGACGCGCTGCGGGTCCGGCACGGCGGGCACGTCGACCTCCGTCTCCCCCACGACCGAATAGCCGGCGTCCGCCGCGAGACCCGGTTCTCCCACACCGAGGCGAACGGGGAGCTGAACCTGGCGGTCGGCGGACAGACCTCCATCACGCTGGAGCTGACGGAGCCGGTGGTCCATCGGGGGATGCTGGGGCAAGGCCGGGAGGTGAGGGTGGTGCGGTTCCATGCCGACGACGCCGACACCGTCGTCCGCGAGATCCGGCAGGCCCGGGAAGTCCGGGAGTCCGGGGAGGTCAGGCCGGTGTGAAGCGGACCGTGCGGGTGGCCGGGTCGGCTCGGGTGAGGCGGACGCGGAGGTGTTCGCCGAGCGGGAGGTGATCGCCGTCGATACGGCCGACGACCGCGGGGGACTCCAGGTGGACGGTGCCGTGGTGGTTCTCCAGGTCGACGACGCAGGCGTCGAACGTCTCGCCGACGTGGCCGGCGAGGACGGCGGCCTCGACGATGTCCACGCAGGCCCGCTCCACGGCGTTCGCCCGGTGGCCGCCCTCGGCCATCCGCTCCGGGAGCGCGTCCAGGGCGGCGAGGACCCACTCCGGCGGCGGGTCCCCCGCCATCGCCGCGAGGCACAGCTCGGTGGCGTAGCGGTCGGCGAGGCGGCGCAGGGGTGCCGTGCAGTGGGCGTACGGGGCGGCGACGGCCGCGTGCGTGGTGAGGGCGGGGAGGGAGCCGTCGCGGAAGACGGTGTAGCCGGCGCCGCGCAGGAGGCTCGTGCACTCCTGGAGGAAGGCGGCGTGGCGGGGGTCGTGCGGGTCGAGGGAACGGATCAGGAGGGAGTAGGGGACGTGGTGGGGCCAGTCGATGCGGAGTGCTTCCGCGACTCTGCGCAGGCGGCCGACGGCGCCGTCCGGGGCTGTGGGGAGGGTGCGGAGCACTCCCGTGCCGTAGGACAGCATCAGGTCGGCGGCGGCCATGCCGGTCAGCAGGGAGAGCTGGGCGTTCCAGCCGTCCGCCGGGAGGGGGGCGCGGTACGTCAGCTCGTACGTGTCGTCGCGTTCGACGATCTCCTGTTCCGGGACGTTCAGGGAGATGCCGCCTCGCTCGGCCTCCAGGTGTTCCCGCAGTTCACCGATGGTCCGCAGCAGGGTGAGGGGTTCCTCCGCCGTGCCCGTGTCGAGCTGTTTCTGCACCCCCTGGTAGTCCAGTCGCGCCCTGCTGCGGACGAGTGCGCGGCGGACGTCCACCGCGAGCGTTCGGCCGTCCGGGTCCAGGTCGATCGTCCACAGGGCCGCCGGGCGGGTCTCGTTCGGGAGGAGGCTGGCGGCGCCCTCTCCGAAGACGTCCGGGTGCAGGGGGACTCTGCCGTCCGGGAAGTACAGGGTCGTCACCCTGCGCTGTGCCTCCGCGTCCAGGGCGCCGCCCGGGGTGACGAAGGCCGCGACGTCCGCGATCGCGTACCGGACCCGGTAGCCCGTGCCCTGTCTGGACAGGTGCAGCGCCTGGTCCAGGTCCTTCGAGCCCGGCGGGTCGATCGTCAGGAACGGGATGTCCGTCGCATCGTGCGTCGGGAGTGTCGGGGTGTTCGCGGCTCTGTCCGCCTCCGCGAGGACCTCCGGCGGGAAGGCGTCCGGGATTCCCAGTTCGGCACGGAGGGTCGCGAGGGCGGCGCGGAGGGGGGCTTCGGGGGCGCCGGTCACGTGGATGGGGCGGCGGGGCATGGGTCGAGCGTAGGGCGGGGGCGGGAGCGGGGCATGTGCGGGGGGCGGCTGTGGGGGGCGCTTACGCTGGGGGGAGTTGTCGTTAAGGAGAGCGTTCGTGCTTGTGTTGCTTCCGCCGTCCGAAGGTAAGGCCGTGTCGGGGACCGGGGCGCCGGTGAAGGTGGAGGCGTTGTCGCTTCCGGGGTTGCGGGAGGCTCGGGAGACGGTCCTCGGGGAGTTGGTGGAGTTGTGTGCGGGGGACGAGGAGAAGGCTCGGGAGGTGTTGGGGCTGAGTGAGGGGCTCCGGGGGGAGGTCGCGAAGAACGCCGAGCTGCTCGGTGCGGGGGCTCGGCCCGCCGGGGAGATCTATACCGGGGTGCTGTACGACGCGCTCGGGCTGAGCACCCTCGAACCCGACGCCGTCGAGCGAGCGGGGCGTTCGTTGCTCATCTTCTCCGGGTTGTGGGGGGCCGTTCGAGTCACCGACCGGATTCCGTCGTACCGGTGCTCGATGGGGGTGAAGCTGCCGGGGGTGGGGGCGCTCGGGGCGTACTGGCGGGGGGCGATGGCCGAGGTGCTGCCGGAGGTGGCCGGGGAGGGGCTGGTGCTCGATCTTCGGTCCTCCGCGTATGCCGGGGCGTGGAAGCCGAAGGGGGAGGTCGCGGGGCGTACGGCGACGGTCCGGGTGCTGCATGCGCCGACGCGGAAGGTCGTCAGCCACTTCAACAAGGCGACGAAGGGGCGGATCGTGCGGGGGCTGCTGACGTCGGGGGCTGAGCCGTCGGGGCCGGGGGAACTTGTCGAAGTGCTGCGGGGGTTGGGGTATGTGGTGGAGGTCGCGGGGGCGGGGAGGCTGGATGTGCTGGTGGATGAGGTGCACTGAGGGGTGGAGGTGAGGCGGGTGAAGTGAGGTGCGTCGGGGGAAACGGCTCACGCCCGGCACCGCACCTCACCCCGACACCGGCCCACCCGCCCCGTACCGCCCCCAGAGGCAGCGCTACCGCAGGTGTGACGTCTCGTTCACCAGCCGCACGCTCGCGTTGCCGTCCGCGTAGTACGCCACCGCCGAAAGGGACGCGGCGGAGAGGTCCATGCGGAAGAGGGCCTCGGGCGGGGCGCCGAGGGCCAGGCGGATCAGGGTCTTGATCGGGGTGACGTGGCTGACGACGAGGACCGTGCGGCCGGCGTACGTGGCCGTCAGGCGGTCCCGTGTCTCGGCGACCCGCTGCGCCACCTCCGCGAAGCTCTCGCCGCCGCCCGTCGGACGGGCCTCGGGGTCGCCCAGCCAGGCGTTCATGTCAGCCGGGTACCGCTCACGGACCTCACCGAACGTGAGTCCCTCCCAGGCGCCGAAGTCCGTCTCCCGCAGGCCGTCCTCACTGATCACGTCCAGACCGAGGCGGACGGCGACGGCCTCGGCGGTCTCGCGGGTACGGGCCAGCGGAGAGGCGACGATCACCTCGATCGTGCCCCTGCGGGCGAGTGCCTCGGCGACGCGGGCCGCCTGATCGCGACCGACGTCGGAAAGGCCCGGGTCCGAACCGCCGCTTCCGGAGAAGCGCTTCTGGGGGGTCAGGGGGGTTTCGCCGTGGCGGAGGAGGACGAGGGTGGCGGGGGTGCGCATGTCGGGGGCGGCGAGGTTGCGGGCTGCGCGGGGGTCTGAGGGGGTGGGGTGGGTGCTGGAGGAGGGGGCGGGGGTGTCGGAAGGGGAGACGCGAGCGCCGGACGAGGGCACGGGGGCGCCGGAGGAGACAGCACCGGTGCCGGAAGGGGAGACGCAGGTACCGGACGAAGGCACGGAGGTGCCGGAAGGAGCGGTGCGAGCGCCGGACGAGGAGGTGCGGGGACTGGAATCGACGGCACGAGCCCCCGAGGAGGGGGCGCGGGTGTCGGAAGGGACAGCACCGGTGCCGGAAAGGGAAACGCGAGCGCCGGAGGAAGGCACGGGAGTGCCGGAAGGAACAGCACCGGTACCGGAAGGGGAGACACGAGCGCCGGACGAGGAGGTGCGGGGACTGGAATCGGCGGCACGAGCCCCCGAGGAGGGGGCGCGGGTGTCGGAATCGGCGACCTCGGTGCCGGAGGAAGACGCGCGGGTGTCGGACGGGGCTGCGAGGTGGGCAACGGTGCGCGGGCCCGGGGCGAGGGTTCCCTGAGCGTCGACACGGTCGTCCCCGAAAGTCCCCTGAACGCCGACACCGTCGTCCCCGAAAGCCCCCTGAACGCCGACACCGTCGTCCACCTCGGTCTCGTCCACGGCACCACCCCCCGCCGCCACCTCGCCGACGGCACCAGCCCCGCCCGCCGGCGTCGTCCGCAGCGGGTCCTCGATCGGTGCCTCGCCTCGCTGCCCGGCGTCCATCGCCTTGTTCGCCAGGCGGTCCGCGCGTTTGTTCTGGGAGCGGGGCATCCACTCGTAGCCGACCTGTCCGCTCGGCAGTACCCGGCGGGCCTCGGCGGCGAGTGGGCGGAGGGCGGGGTGCTTGATCTGCCAGCGGCCGGACATCTGCTCGACGACGAGCTTGGAGTCCATCCGGACGCGCACCCGTGCGGCGGGGTTCAGCGAGCGGGCCGCCCGCAGCCCGGCCAGCAGCCCGCTGTACTCGGCGACGTTGTTGGTGGCGACCCCGAGGAACCCTGACCGCTCGACGAGCAGCTCCCCGGTACGGGCGTCGATGACGACAGCGCCGTACCCGGCGGGCCCGGGGTTACCCCGAGACCCCCCGTCGGCCTCGACGATCACCTCGACGGGCACGCCGACGGCAGCGGCGTCCGGCGTTGAGGCGGGGACGGGGTCCGCAGGCGAGGTGGGGCCGGAACCCGAGGCAGGGTCCGGAACCGCAGCGGGCCCCGAACCCGGGTCCGAGTCCGAAGCCGAGGCGAGTCCCGAAGCCAGGACCGCGTCCGAAGCCGGTCCCGGACTCGAAGCCGAGGCAAGTCCTGAACCCGAAACCAGTCCCGGACCCGAAGCCGAGGTGAGTCCCGACCCCAGAGCCACGTCCGAAACCCGTCCCGAACCCGAAGCCAAGGCCCCCGCCCCCGGACCCCCCTCCGCCCCCAGAGCCACCCCCGGCGCCGAACCGTCCGCACCCGCCCCCGAGTCACCCGCGGAGCCCACCCCGGAGATCCCCCCGGGGTCCGCCCCCGAGTCCACCCCGAGCGCAGCCCCCGGTTCCCCGGAAATCTCCCCGACCCCCACCCCTCCTACCTCCTACAACCCCGACTCGACCGTACGGACCAGAATCCGCCGGCAGTTCTCGCACCGCACCACCGCGTCCCGAGGCGCTTTACGGATCTCCGCCAGCTCGGCGGCGGCCAGCTCCTGCCGGCACCCCTGGCAGGTCCGGGCGTACAGCTTGGCCGCCCCGATCCCCCCTTGCTGCTCGCGCAGCTTGTCGTACAGCTTGAGCAGATCCGCCGGCACGGACCCCGCGACGACGCCGCGCTCCTTGGTGACGGTCCCGGCCTCCGCGTCGATCTCCCCGAAGGAGGCGTCGCGGCGCGCGGTGGCGTCGTCGGTCTTCCCCTGGACGGCGCTGACGCGCGAGGTCAGCTCGGCGACCCGCTCCTGTGCGGACTCCCGCCGCTCCATGACTTCGAGGACGACGTCTTCGAGGTCGCTCTGCCGCTTGGCGAGGGAGACGATCTCGCGCTGGAGGTTCTCCAGGTCCTTCGGCGAGGTCACGGCGCCGGAGTCGAGCCGCTGCTGATCGCGGACGGCACGCTGGCGGACCTGGTCGACGTCCTGCTCGGCCTTCGTCTGCTCGCGGGAGCAGTCGCTCTCCTCGGTCGTCGCGGCGACGAGCAGGTCACGCAGTTGCGTGAGGTCCTTGCCGAGCGCCTCGATCTCGGCGTGCTCGGGCAGCGAGCGGCGCTTGTGGGCGAGCTGCTGAAGTCGGACGTCGAGGGCCTGGACGTCGAGAAGGCGGTTCTGGTCGGCGGGCGCGGCGTTCAGTTGGGGGCTCCAAAGGGGGATGCGGAATGGCTGGTCCAGGGGTCGGTGACCGTGGCGGAGACGTGGGTGCGCAGGCCCCAGCCCTCGCGCTCGGAGACCGCGTCGAGCTGGGCGGCGGCCTGCTCGCACCAGGGCCACTCGGTGGCCCAGTGCGCGGCGTCCAGCAGCGCGAGGGGGTGCTCCGCGCGGGCCTCGGACGCCGGGTGGTGGCGCAGGTCCG
>NZ_JBTYMC010000062.1:0-28745 GCF_054880855.1 Streptomyces sp. S6
GTCGTCGATCTTCACGTACAGTGCGGTCACGAGGGTGTTCAAGTTCGTCGTCACAAACGATCATGAACACCCTCTCTTCGTACCCGCAGGCATTCGGAAAGACTCGTCTAGGGGCCACTGTGACGTATTCGCCGCCGCCCGGTGCGCCTCGGGCGCGCATTCCTGGTCCGCAGCAGCCGCCGCCGGGGTATCCGCGGATCCGGGCGGGGCTGTGGAGGCGTGCACTGGGGGGTGGACTCGGGCTGTGGGCGGCGACGGCGGTGGTGACGTATGCGACCGGCAGTACGACGTTGCTGCCGACGCTGATCCTGCTGGGGAGTTTCCTGGTGCCGGTGACGTTCGTGCTGTGGGCGTACGAGCGGCACGGGCGGGATCTGGGGGTGAGTGTGCTGCTGGGGTGTTTTCTGACCGGGGGGACGCTCGGGGTGCTGGGGGCGTCGGTCATGGAGACGTATCTGCTGCGCCCCTCCGCTTGGATGTTCGTCGGAGTCGGGGTGATCGAGGAGGCCGTGAAGGTCGGGGCGCTGATGCTGGTGGTGCGGCGGCAGGTGCGGCTCAGGGGGATGCGGGCGGGGCTGGTGCTGGGGGCGAGCGTGGGGTTCGGGTTCGCGGCGCTGGAGAGCGCCGGGTACGCGTTCGACGCCGCCATGTCGGCCGAGGGGATCGATCTGCGGGCGCTGGTGGAGACGGAGGTGCTCAGAGGGCTGCTCGCGCCGTTCGGGCACGGACTGTGGACGGCTGTCGCGGGCGGCGTGCTGCTGTCGTACCGGATGCCGAGCGGGCGGTTCCGGATCACCGGGCCGGTCGTCGGGACGTTTCTCGGCGTGTCGCTGCTGCATGCGGTGTGGGACTCGACGCACGGGATCGCGGTGTGGCTGGTGACGCGGCTGACGAGCGTGAACCTGGAGCGTGGCCTGTTCGAGGTGGGGTACCTGGCGGAGGCTACCCGGCGGCAGGCCCACCTGTTCACGCTGTTCTCGCTCGGCGGGATGGCCTGCGTCGCCCTGTTCGGGGTGGTGTGGGCGCGGTCGCTGGCCCGCCGGGACCCCTCTTGGAGAAATACCCCCTAGGGGTATAGAGTCGGGGACAGAAGGAGCACCGTGGACCCCTCTCGGCCCCTGCTCCCCCATGCCTTCCCGAGGAGTAACGACATGACCGCCTCCACCGACACCGTCACCGCCGTCTACAAGGTCAGCGGCATGAGCTGCGGCCACTGCGAGGGCTCCGTCTCCGGCGAGATCTCGCAGCTCGACGGCGTCAGCTCGGTCAAGGCCGTCGCCTCCAGCGGCGAGGTGACGGTCGTCTCGGCCGCCGAGCTGGACGAGGAGGCCGTCCGCGCGGCGGTCGACGAGGCCGGCTTCGAGCTGGTCGGCCGGGTCTGAGACCCCGTTCCCCCATCCCCCCGACGGGCCGTACGACCGACCGGTCAGGTACGGCCCGTCGCGCATTTCTGGAGTACGGAGATGTCCAGCACGCACGCGCCGACGGCCCCGGAGACAGCCGAGGTCGAGCTGATCATCGGCGGCATGACCTGCGCCACCTGCGCCGTCCGCATCGAGAAGAAGCTCAACCGGATGGACGGCGTCGAGGCGACCGTCAACTACGCGACCGAGAAAGCCCGGGTGAGTTACCCCCCGGGGGTAGCCGTCACCGATCTGATCGCGACGGTCGTCAAAACCGGGTACACGGCCGAGGAACCCGCGCGCGTGGAGCCCGTTTCGGACAACGAGGCCCAGGACGGCGCTCCTGGGGGCGACGGAAACGACAGAAAGGGCACCGATCCGGAACTGAGCGTTCTCCGGCACCGCCTGCTGGTGTCCCTCGCCCTCGCGGTTCCCGTGATCCTCCTGTCAATGATCCCGTCCCTCCAGTTCGACAACTGGCAGTGGCTGACACTGACGCTCGCCGCGCCCGTCGTCGTCTGGGGCGGCTGGCCCTTCCACAGGGCCGCCTGGACGAACCTGCGGCACGGCTCCTCGACGATGGACACGCTGGTGTCCGCGGGGACGGCCGCCGCGTTCGGCTGGTCCCTGTGGGCGCTGTTCTTCGGCGACGCCGGGATGCCCGGGATGCGGCACGGCTTCGAGCTCACCGCCTCGCGCGCGGACGCGTCGTCCGCGCTGTACCTCGAAGTGGCCGCCGGAGCGACCACGTTCCTGCTGCTCGGCCGGTACCTGGAGGCGCGCGCGAAGCGGCGTTCCGGGGCGGCGCTGCGGGCGCTGATGGAGCTGGGCGCCAAGGACGTGGCCGTCCTGCGGGACGGGCGCGAGATACGGGTCCCGATCGGTGAGCTGAAGGCCGGTGACCGGTTCGTCGTGCGGCCCGGGGAGAAGGTCGCGACGGACGGAGTCGTCGTCGAGGGGTCGTCCGCCGTGGACGCGTCGATGCTGACCGGGGAGTCCGTGCCGGTCGACGTGGGGCCCGGGGACACCGTCGCCGGGGCGACCGTCAACGCCGGGGGGCGACTCGTCGTCGAGGCCACGCGCGTGGGCGCCGATACGCAACTCGCGCGGATGGCGCGGCTCGTGGAGGACGCGCAGAGCGGGAAGGCGCGGGTGCAGCGGCTGGCCGACCGGATCGCCGGGGTGTTCGTGCCGGCGGTGCTGCTGATCGCCGCCGCGACCTTCGGGGGGTGGCTCGGGGCGACCGGTGACACGGTGGCCGCGTTCACCGCCGCCGTCGCCGTGCTGATCATCGCGTGCCCGTGCGCGCTGGGGCTGGCGACGCCGACCGCGCTGCTGGTGGGGACCGGCCGGGGGGCTCAGCTCGGGATCCTGATCAAGGGTCCCGAGGTGCTGGAGTCGACGCGGCGGGTCGACACCGTCGTCCTCGACAAGACGGGGACGGTGACGACGGGGCGGATGACGCTGCGGGAGGTGTACGCGGTCGAGGGGACCGGTGAGGAGGAGGTGCTGCGGCTCGCGGGGGCGCTGGAGCACGCGTCCGAGCACCCCGTCGCGAGGGCGATCGCCGCAGGGGCCGCTGAGCGGGTCGGGGAGCTGCCGGAGGCCTCAGGGTTCGAGAACGTGCCCGGGAGGGGCGTACGCGGCCGTGTGGGCGGCCTGGAGGTGGCTGTGGGCCGGCTCTTCGAGACGGTTCCCGAGGACGTCGCCCGGGTGCGGGAGGCGGCCGAGCGGGAGGGGCGGACCGCCGTCGTCGTCGGGTGGGACGGGCGCGCGCGGGGGGTGCTCGCGGTCGCGGACGCGGTGAAGGAGACCAGCGCGCAGGCTGTGCGGGAGCTGCGGGCGCTCGGGCTCACGCCGGTGCTGCTGACCGGGGACAACCGGGTCGTCGCCGAAGCCGTCGCGGCCGAGGTGGGGATCGACGAGGTGATCGCGGAGGTCCTGCCGGAGGACAAGGTGGCCGCCGTGCGGCGCTTGCAGGGCGAGGGGCGGGTCGTCGCGATGGTCGGGGACGGGGTCAACGACGCCGCCGCGCTCGCGCAGGCCGATCTGGGGCTCGCGATGGGGACCGGGACGGACGCGGCGATCGAGGCGGGCGACCTCACGCTCGTCCGGGGCGACCTCTGGGCGGCCGCCGACGCGATCCGGCTCTCCCGCAAGACGCTCTCGACCATCAAGGGCAACCTCGTGTGGGCGTTCGGCTACAACGTCGCCGCGCTGCCGCTGGCCGCCGCCGGTCTGCTCAATCCGATGATCGCGGGGGCGGCGATGGCCTTCTCCTCGGTGTTCGTCGTCACGAACAGCCTCCGACTGCGTACGTTCCGCTGAGAATCGACGCGAGTTACCATTGGTTACAGGGAGTTGGTTCAATTTGATACCACCGGATATGACAATCCCCCTGGAGTCCGGGCAGCACCTCACATAAGCTCTTCACAAGGCTCGCGCATCTTCACCACGCGAGAGCCCCGGTCGCCGTATCCGGTCACTTGCGCACCAAACGGGACACGCGCGAGAGACACAGATCACAGTGATGTGAACGTAACCATCGAAGGGGCTCGAAGGTCTAAGTTGACGGTGTCAGGAAGCGTCTTGGGGGGCGCCGACTGGCATCCGGGGATGTCTTGGGGGACCTCTCCGGAGATGCGTTGCCGGGACACGTACAACGGGAAGCTTTGAGCGGCCATCCCCGCGTGCGCGTCCCGGCAGATCGCAGAACCTGACGGCACGGCGACTTTTGCTCGTTCCGCTCACGCACAACCGCATACGCAGTACACAGCACAGCGATTCAGGCGCTGTCCTCCGAAACGCCCGGCCGGATCCCGTGGGGGGAATCCGCACCGGGACATGGGAAGGCGCCCTGGACGTCGGCCCGTGGGGGGACCGGCGCCAGGGCGCCTTCTGCTGTCCGGGGGTGTTTTCGTGCCTCCCGCGCGTGTGCGGCGATTTCTTCGACTCCCGCGCGCGGAAAAGCTTTTCCATTCATCCCGCGCACGGAAAAAGCGGAAAGTCTTTTCCGCCGCCAGTGCCTGCCGTCAGTGCTGGACCAGCCCGCCGACCGGAACACCGGGGACATGACCGGACGCCGGGCGCGTGCGCGCCAGGGCGAGTCCGACGTCCACGAGGGACGACCGGCGCAGGCGGACGACCTCGGGGAACGGCGTCCAGACCGACTCCGCGACCTCTCCCCCGGGCTCGGGCCGCAGCTCGCCGCCGGTGATGCGCACCGCGTAGAAGACGCCGACGTTCTGATGCGGCACACCCGCGCGCGCCTGCGCTGCGGGGATCACCCGCGAATCGACGCCCAGCAGGCGCTCGACGACCCCGTCGCAGCCCGTCTCCTCGGCGACCTCCCGGACCACCGCGTCGTACGGGTCCTCCCCGTGCTCGACCCCGCCGCCCGGCAGCGTCCAGACGGGCTCGCCCCGCTGCGGTACGCACCGGGCGAGCAGAAGTCGGCCGTCCTCTATGCACACCGCGTACGCGGCCAGCCGGAAACTCATGCCCGGCATTGTCCCCGCACCGCCCACGCGCGGGGGCTGCGTTTCTCAGATCGCGTAGTGCCACACCGTGAGCATGTACGCGCCGTACCAGGAGCCGAAGAGCGCGGCGACGGCCAGGGCGACGATCGCCGTCGCCGTGCGCACGCGCGCGAGTGCGCGTGCGACGGGGATCACGAAGACGAGCGCGGGGATCAGGAGGCGCAGCTTCGAGTGGTAGTAGTTGCTCTGCCCCAGGGTCAGCAGGAGGACGACCGTGCCGTAGACGGCGAGCGGGGGCCAGACGCGGTCGCGCCAGGCCGCTGCCGTGGCGGCGGCCAGCGCCGTCAGGAGCAGGGCCGTGCTGACGGGGATCCAGCCGTCGGACTTGGTGAAGGTGTCGCCGAGGAAGCCGAAGAAGGAGACGCCGTTGTCCCAGCGGGTGCCCCAGCCGGCCTCCTGGATCTTGAACCAGGCGTCGGGCACGCCGGTGCGCAGGGCGACCCACAGGAGGTAGCCGGGGACGCCGCAGTAGGACAGCAGGAGGGCGGCCAGAGGGCGCCAGGTGACGCGGCCCTCGCGGCGGAGGTGGAGGGCCACCGCGACGGCCAGAGCGGCCATCAGGGCGACCGCGACCGGGCGGGTGAGGCCCGCCAGGAGGATCAGGGCGCCGGCCGTCAGCCACGCCTTGCGGCGGATCGCGAGGAGGCCGCCCGCCGCGAACGCGAGGAACAGCGACTCGCTGTAGGTCATCAGGAAGACGAGCGCCATGGGCTGGGCGCAGGCGACGAGGAACGTCGCGATGGACGCGGTGCGGCGGTCGTAGAGGTCCAGCAGGAGGCGGTGCAGGCAGACGAGCGCGGCTATGAGCGCAAGGTGCGCGGCTATGAGTCCGGCGGTGTCGTAGTCCAGGAAGGTCAGCGTGTGGACCGCGCGGACCAGGAGGGGGTACGTCGGGAAGAAGGCCAGGGTGCCGCCCTTGAGGCCGTCCGGGCCGATCGCGAAGTCGTGCGGGTAGCCGCTGCGGGCTATCTCCAGGAACCACTGCCCGTCCCAGGAGCTCAGCCGCTCGCGCACACCCTGGTCGCCCGGCGGGTTCATGAGGGCCAGCAGGACGAGGTGCGAGACCAGCGCGACGCCGTACACCGCGAGCGGGAAGCGGGCCACGCGGGCGGCCCGGCGCAGGGGGGTCCAGCGCCGGCGGGTGTTCCACGGGTCCGGGGGCGGGGCCGGGACGCGCACCTCGGGCGGCAGGGGGCCGCGGGCCGGCAGGGGCAGGGGGGCGGACGGCATGGAGGAACTCGCCATTCTTTCTTCGGGAAAGCGGTGGTGCGAAGGCCGGTGGTGAAATCGGCTTCCTCAGCCGGGGCCCGGACTCGGATACGGGCGGGATTCCGGGAGCGGCAGGCGATGTCCGGGAGGAAATCCGAGCGGGCTCGCATTCGGCGGGTAATAGCGATGGGTCACGGTCGGGTGACTCATCGAAAACACCAGCGCGACCGCGACGAGTAACAGCGTGGCGGCGGCGCACGAGCCGAGAAGAGTGGCCCTGTACGGGTGCGACAGCATGACGGCGTCTCCGGGCGTGGATCGGTGGGGGGTCCCCAGGAGCCGGATATCGCATGGCAGCGCGGAATTCGCCTCGCGGCCTCACGATTACCTGTTCGATCCTCTCACGCGGCAGATAGCGCAAATAGACCGGCAGCTTACTTGAAATGTAAAGCTTCGATCTCGATTGTGAATCGACGGTGAAAGGTGAGCGCCGTTCGGATACTGATCGGTCGCTTTTCCCGACCGCCCGGAATCACGCGTTCACACCCCGTTGTCAGACCCCGCCGGTACCGTCGGATCATGTCCAGTCAGGCGACGACCCTCGAAGGCGTACTCGAACGCATCACGTACGCGAACGAGGACAACGGCTACACCATCGCACGGGTAGACACCGGCCGAGGCGCCGGCGACCTCCTCACGGTCGTCGGGGCGCTCCTCGGCGCGCAGGTCGGGGAGTCGCTGCGGATGGAGGGCCGCTGGGGCTCGCATCCGCAGTACGGCAAGCAGTTCACCGTCGAGAACTACACGACCGTCCTCCCGGCGACCGTCCAGGGCATCCGGCGCTATCTCGGCTCCGGTCTGGTCAAGGGCATCGGCCCGGTCTTCGCCGACCGCATCACCCAGCACTTCGGCATGGACACCCTGCGGATCATCGAGGAGGAGCCGAAGCGGCTGATCGAGGTCCCGGGGCTCGGTCCGAAGCGGACGAAGAAGATCTTCGACGCCTGGGAGGAGCAGAAGGCGATCAAGGAGGTCATGCTCTTCCTCCAGACCGTCGAGGTGTCGACGTCGATCGCGGTGCGGATCTACAAGAAGTACGGCGACGCCTCGATCTCGGTCGTCAAGAACCAGCCCTACCGCCTCGCCGCCGACGTCTGGGGCATCGGGTTCCTCACCGCCGACAAGATCGCCCAGTCCGTCGGCATCCCGCACGACAGTCCGGAGCGCGTGAAGGCGGGCCTCCAGTACGCGCTGTCCCAGTCCGCCGACCAGGGCAACTGCTACCTCCCCGAGGAGCGCCTCATCGCCGACGCGGTGAAGCTCCTCCAGGTGGACACCGGGCTCGTCATCGAGTGCCTGGCGGAACTCGCGGCGCCCCCGGAGGACGGCGAGGACCCCGGCGTCGTCCGCGAGAAGGTCCCCGGACCCGACGGCGAGCCGGTGACGGCCGTCTATCTGGTGCCGTTCCACCGCGCGGAGCTGTCGCTCTCCGGGCAGTTGCTGCGGCTGCTGCGCACCGACGAGGACCGGATGCCGGGGTTCCGGGACGTCGTCTGGGAGAAGGCGCTCGGCTGGCTCAAGGGGCGTACGGGGGTGGCGCTCGCGCCGGAGCAGGAGGCGGCCGTGCGGCTCGCGCTGAGCGAGAAGGTCGCGGTGCTGACGGGCGGGCCGGGGTGCGGGAAGTCGTTCACCGTGCGGTCGATCGTGGAGCTGGCGCGCGCGAAGAAGGCCAAGGTGGTGCTGGCCGCGCCGACCGGGCGCGCGGCGAAGCGGCTCGCGGAGCTGACGGGGGCCGAGGCGTCCACCGTCCACCGGTTGCTGGAGCTGAAGCCCGGCGGGGACGCGGCGTACGACCGGGAGAGGCCGCTGGACGCGGATCTCGTCGTCGTCGACGAGGCGTCGATGCTGGACCTGCTGCTCGCCAACAAGCTGGTGAAGGCCGTCGCGCCGGGGGCGCATCTGCTGTTCGTGGGGGATGTCGACCAGTTGCCGAGCGTCGGCGCGGGTGAGGTGCTGCGGGATCTGCTCGCCGAGGGCGGGCCGGTGCCGGCCGTCCGGCTGACGCAGGTGTTCCGGCAGGCCCAGCAGTCGGGCGTGGTGACCAACGCGCACCGGATCAACGCCGGGCAGCATCCGGTGACGGACGGAATGGCCGACTTCTTCCTGTTCGTGGAGGACGACACGGAGGAGGCGGGCAAGCTCGCGGTGGACGTCGCCGCGCGGCGGATACCGGCGAAGTTCGGGCTGGATCCGCGCCGGGACGTCCAGGTCCTGGCGCCGATGCACCGGGGGCCCGCCGGTGCCGGGAACCTCAACGGGCTGCTTCAGCAGGTCATCACGCCGGGCCGGCCCGACGTCCCCGAGCGGCGGTTCGGCGGGCGGGTCTTCCGGGTCGGCGACAAGGTCACGCAGATCCGCAACAACTACGACAAGGGGGCCAACGGCGTCTTCAACGGCACCGTCGGCGTCATCACCTCACTCGACCCGGTGGAGCAGTGCCTCACCGTGCTGACGGACGAGGACGAGGAGGTGAGCTACGACTTCGACGAGCTGGACGAGCTGGCGCACGCGTACGCCGTCACCATTCACCGCTCCCAGGGCAGTGAATATCCCGCTGTGGTGATCCCCGTCACGACGGGAGCATGGATGATGCTTCAGCGGAACCTGCTGTATACGGCCGTCACGCGCGCGAAGCGGCTGGTGGTGCTCGTGGGGTCACGCAAGGCGATCGGGCAGGCGGTGCGGACGGTGTCGGCGGGGCGCAGGTGCACGGCGCTGGACTTTCGGCTGGCCCAGGGGTGAGGACGTGAGCCTGCGAAGCCGGGCCTGTGAAGTCGTGGGAAAAAATGATCGATCAAATGAGTCACGAAGGTCACAGAGCACTTCCGGAAGCGGAACAAAGGCGGCAGGATGGTGAAGTTGGCGGCACTGAGTGCCGCCGACACGCCCGATGGCCGACCCCGAGTGCACTCTCCTGCGCCGAATGGGGGATGGTAGAGACAGTCAGGGCAACCTCGAAGATGAGGCACAACGTCGGTGAGGGAAGACGTGAGCGACAACTCAGTAGTACTGCGGTACGGCGACGGCGAGTACACCTACCCGGTGATCGACAGCACCGTCGGTGACAAGGGCTTCGACATCGGGAAGCTCCGCGCCCAGACCGGTCTCGTAACGCTCGACAGCGGCTACGGCAACACCGCCGCCTATAAATCCGCGATCACCTACCTCGACGGCGAGGCGGGCATCCTCCGCTACCGGGGTTACCCGATCGAGCAGCTGGCCGAGCGCTCCACGTTCCTGGAGGTCGCCTACCTGCTGATCAACGGGGAGCTGCCGACCGTCGACGAACTCGCCACCTTCAAGAGCGAGATCACGCAGCACACCCTGCTGCACGAGGACGTCAAGAACTTCTACCGGGGGTTCCCGCGCGACGCCCACCCGATGGCGATGCTGTCGTCGGTCGTCTCCGCGCTGTCGACGTTCTACCAGGACAGCCACAACCCGTTCGACGAGAAGCAGCGCAACCTCTCGACGATCAGGCTGCTCGCCAAGCTTCCGACGATCGCCGCGTACGCGTACAAGAAGTCCGTCGGGCACCCGTTCGTCTACCCGCGCAACGACCTCGGGTACGTCGAGAACTTCCTGCGGATGACGTTCTCCGTCCCCGCGCAGGACT
This sequence comes from Streptomyces sp. S6, assembly GCF_054880855.1. Lineage (NCBI taxonomy): Bacteria > Bacillati > Actinomycetota > Actinomycetes > Kitasatosporales > Streptomycetaceae > Streptomyces > Streptomyces sp. S6. Next base: position 9,828 of record NZ_JBTYMC010000062.1, read on the forward strand.
ACGACCTCGACCCCGTCGTCGTCGCGGCGCTCGACAAGCTGCTCATCCTGCACGCCGACCACGAGCAGAACTGCTCGACGTCGACGGTCCGCCTGGTGGGCTCCTCGCAGGCGAACATGTTCGCCTCCATCTCCGCCGGCATCAACGCGCTGTGGGGTCCGCTGCACGGCGGTGCCAACCAGTCCGTGCTGGAGATGCTGGAGGGCATCCAGGCCAGCGGTGGTGACGTCGACTCCTTCATCCGCAAGGTGAAGAACAAGGAGGACGGCGTCCGGCTGATGGGCTTCGGGCACCGGGTCTACAAGAACTTCGACCCCCGCGCGAAGATCATCAAGGCCGCCGCGCACGACGTCCTCTCGGCTCTCGGCAAGTCCGACGAGCTGCTGGACATCGCGCTGAAGCTGGAGGAGCACGCGCTGTCCGACGACTACTTCGTGTCGCGCAGCCTGTACCCCAACGTCGACTTCTACACCGGGCTGATCTACCGGGCCATGGGCTTCCCGACGGAGATGTTCACGGTGCTGTTCGCGCTGGGCCGCCTTCCCGGGTGGATCGCCCAGTGGCACGAGATGATCAAGGAGCCCGGTTCGCGCATCGGGCGTCCGCGCCAGATCTACACGGGCGTGGTGGAGCGGGACTTCGTTCCGGTCGAGGCGCGTTAGTCGCTCGCTTGAGCGTGTGGGTTCAGGGCTCTTTCGTCTGTGGACGGGAGGGCCCTTGGCCTTTGGTGGCGCGGGGAGGCTCATGGGGGTGCGGCATCATGCCAAACGCTTACGTGCGTTGGGTACCTTCGAAAACCGGTGCGATCCCCCCACTGACCACGCACCGCGCATGGAGATGCAGTGCTGCACGACCTCGCCGTCCCCCCGGATCCGCTCTGCACCGAGTCGCTGACCGTGGCTCTGGTGAGCCGTCACGGCGGTCGGCCGTCCGCCCTGGCCAACGTCGAGAGCCGGCTGGTCGAAGAGCCGCACGAGATTCGCGCGAGCGACGACGTCGTGCTGTTCTACGGCCCTGACGCGGTGCGGGAACTGGAGCTGTTCTCGGCCGAGTTGGAGAGTGGTCTGCCGCCCGTCGCGGTGCTGGCACGCCGGCTCGACTGGCAGGACGTGGGGCAGGCCCTGGATCACGGCGCCAACAGCTACCTGCTGGAGAGCGGTCACGTCTCACAGTGCCTCCCGTGGATGCTGCTGTGGACGGCGCGCGGGGGAAGCTGCCTCGATCCGGCGATCACCGCTGAACCCGGGAAGGTCGTCAGCTGGGTGCGGGCCCAGGAGGGCGGGAAGCGGCACGGGTTTCGCAAGCTCTCCGCGCGGGAGCGGCAGGTCATGGAACTGCTCGCCGCGGGGCAGGGCGTCCGGGACATCGCCCAGGACATGTTCCTGACGGAGAAGACGGTGCGGAACTATCTGAGCCGCATATACGGGAAGCTTGACGTGCGGTGCCGGTCCGAGGCCATTCTTCGCTGGCTCGGGCATCTGGGCGGCGGGACGTACGGCGAGGCGCGGACGCTGACGGGGGTGTCCGGACGGCGCGGCTGAGGTGATGCCGTGACTGTTCGTTCCGTCGCGGCGTGTTCTGTCGTCGCGTGTTCTGTCGTGGTGCGCGCGAAGGGTTGGGCCCGGATTTCCGGGGCCAACCCTTCTGTCGCGTACGTCAGTTGACGTTCAGGACGCCCGGCGGCGGGCCGGGCGGAAGCCGGTCAGGCCTGTCGGCAAGCGGCGCCGCTGCCGTCGGCCCAGCCGGCGTCGGTGCAGACGAACATGGCCGAGTTCGAGACACGGACCTGCACGCGCGAGAAGTTCCCGCTGCTCGGCTTGGGACCGTTGTACGAGGCCGTGTAGCCGATGCCGGGGCCGACCTTGCTTCCCCGGCAGGAGCCGTCGCTGAACACGTCGATCGTGAACGTGGTGCCCTCGCCCACCTGGATACCCGTGTTGATGTTGGCGTTGCGGTCCGCCGGGCGGCCGGCGCAGAACGCGCCCGTGCCTGGGATGCTCACCTGAAGGCTGTTGGCGTTGTTGGGAATGCTGACCGCCCCGCCCTGGACGAAGAGCGGGACGTTGCCGCCGTCCCGGTCGGCCAGCGCGGCGTAGGCGGTACCGCCGGTCATGGCGACCATGCCGAGGCCCAGTCCGCCAACGGCCAGCAGACCCAGGGACTTGTTCAGGAGACGACGCCCGTTCGGGCGAATCGACGTGAGCACAGTGGCTCCTCTCGTTTCGGTGGATGTGTCCTGATCAGGATTTCCGCACGGAAACAGAGGTGATAGAGGCAAATGACCTCAACTCCCGAGTAGGGAGGGGGTGGGAAGGGGACTCAAAAAATCTTCAAGAAGCCGTACAACCCTTCCCCGCCTCGGCCGGTCGTACTGTGTGTCGGGAACCTTGGAGGGGGATCTGGGGGGATCATGAGGGTTCCGGCACGGAGGGGGAAACGCCGAGGGGCCCGGTCGACGGACGGGGCCCCTCGAAGCATCTTCGGCTCAACTGCGGTTCGTCTACGGCTCATCCGCCGCTCAGAAGAAAACCCCGCACCGCAGCAGCACGTTCGCGTACGGCCGGGCCTCCCCCGTCCGCACCACCAACCGCGCCCCGGCGGACAGTTCCTTCAGCTTCTCGTGCGACACGTAGGCGAGTTCACCGAAGCTCCCCGCCAGCAGCCCGGCGGCAGCGGGGTTCGCCTCCCGCACCTCCTCCGCCGCGACGGCCCCCTCGACCACCAACTCGTCGAGCAGCCCGGCGAGTACGTCCTCGAACGACGGCACCCCCGCCCGGAACGCCAGGTCCACCACCCGGGGCCCGTCCGGAATCGGCATCCCCGCGTCACACACGAGCACCCCGTCGCCGTGGCCCAACTCCGCGATGGCACCGGCGAGATGACGGTTCAGAATCCCACCCTTCTTCACAGGGCCTCGACCTCCTCGGCCGTCGGGAACGACTCCTGCGCACCCCTCCGCGTCACCGCGACCGCCCCGACCCGGGCGGCATAGGCGGCGGCCTCCGCCAGGGCGGAACCCGCCCCCAACTTCCAGGCCAGCGCGGCCGTGAACGAGTCCCCGGCGCCGGTCGTGTCGACGGCGTCGACCTTCACGGACGGCACCCGGACGACGTCACCGTCGGCGGACGCGACCAATGCCCCCTCCGAACCCAGCGTCACGACAACCGACTTGGGCCCGCTCGCGAGCAACTCCCGCGCCCAGTCGGCGGGATCGTCCCCGATCTCCCCGCCGCCCAGGATCACCTGAGCCTCGTGCTCGTTGACGATCAGCGGATCGCACGCGGCGAGCACCTCGGCGGGCAGCTCGCGCGGCGGCGAGGGGTTCAGCACGAACCGTGTGCCGGACGGCAGTTGCCGTACCACCTCCACGACCGACTCCAGCGGGATCTCCAACTGCGCCGACACCACCCGCGATGCGTGCAGCAGCGGCCCCGCGGCCCGGACGTCCTGCGGTGTGAGTCGCCCGTTCGCGCCGGGCGACACCACGATGCTGTTGTCGCCCGACGGGTCGACGGTGATCAGCGCGACGCCGGTCGGCGCCCCGCCCACCAGCACGCCCGCCGTGTCGACCCCGGCGCCCTGCTGCGACTCCAGCAGCAGCCGCCCGTTCGCGTCGTCCCCGACCCGTGCGAGGAGCGCCGTCCGCGCCCCCAACCGGGCGGCGGCGACAGCCTGGTTGGCGCCCTTGCCGCCGGGGTGGACGGCGAGGTCGGAGCCGAGCACCGTCTCTCCGGCGCCGGGCCTGCGCTCGACGCCGATCACGAGATCGGCGTTGGCCGACCCGACGACCAGCAGGTCGTAGTCGTACATGTAACTCCCCAATCAAGCGGGCCAATCAAGCGAGTTGGGCGAAACGCCCATGGGGGCGGCCCGGGGACCCGTGAGTCCCGGACCGCCCCTCGGACCGTTTCAGCCGCTGAACCCGGCCACGTTCTCCTTGGTGACCACCTTCACCGGCACCTTGATGGTCTCCTCGACCTTCTCGCCCTTGATCGCCTTGAGCGCGTTGTCCACGGCGATCCTGCCGAGCTGCGACGGCTGCTGGGCGATCGACGCGTACAGCGTGCCCTGCTCAACTGCATTGAGCCCGTCGGGAGTTCCGTCGAAGCCGACGACCTGGACGGACTTCCCGGCCTTGGTGCCGAGGGCCTTGGCGGCGCCGAGTGCCATCTCGTCGTTGGCGGCGATGACGCCCTGGACGTCCGGGTGGGCCTGGAGGAGGTTCGACATGACGTCGAGTCCCTTGGTCCGGTCGAAGTCGGCCGGCTGCTGGGCGACGACCTGGATACCCGGGAACGCCTTGAGTCCCTTGGCGAAGCCCTCGGCACGCTCGCGCGCCGCCGACGTGCCGGCCTGGCCCTGGAGGATGACGATCTTCCCGGTGCCGCCGAGCTTCTCGGCCAGCGTCTTCGCCGCCTGCTCACCGCCGGCGACGTTGTCGGAGGCGACCAGCGCGTCCACGTCGGCCTTGTTGACCCCTCGGTCGACGGCGATGACCGGGATCTTCGCCTTGTCCGCAGCCTTCACGGAGTTGCCCGCGGCGTCCGAGTCCACCGGGTTGACGATGATTGCGCCGAGGTTCGAACTGGTGAAGTTCTGGAGCTGGTTGGCCTGCTGGGAGGCGTCGTTCTGCGCGTCGGTGACGGTCAGGTCGATGCCCAGCTTGTTCGCCTCGGCCTGTGCGCCGGAGCGGATCTGGACGAAGAACGGGTTGTTGAGGGTGGAGAGCGAGAGGCCGATCTTCGGGTGGTCCGACTTGGACGACCCGCTGTGCAGGAAGGACGTGGCACCGACGATCGCCACCGTCGCCACCACCGCGATCCCGTACGTGGCGACCTGCTTGCCCTTGCCCCCACCGGGCGCCCCGAACGCCGTCGGCGTGGCCCCGGCCTTGCGCCGGACCGTGTCGAGCAGCACCGCGAGCGCGATGACGACACCGATGACGACCTGCTGCCAGAACGCGGAGACGTTCAGCAGGTTCAGCCCGTTGCGCAGCACCGCGAGGATCAGCGCGCCGATCAGCGTCCCCGAGGCCTTACCCGTACCCCCTGCGAGGGAGGCGCCACCGATGACGACGGCGGCGATGGCGTCCAGCTCGTACCCGCTGGCGGCCTGCGGCTGCGCGGAGGAGAGGCGGGAGGCGAGGACGACACCGGCGACGGCGGCGAAGACGCCGGACATCGCGTAGATGGCGAGCTTCTGGCGCGGTACGCGGAGCCCGGAGAGGCGTGCCGCTTCTTCGTTACCACCGATGGCGTACATCGAACGGCCGATGTACGTACGGCCGAGGACGAACGCGGTGATGAGGCCCATGGCGACCATCACGAGCACCGGCACCGGCAGCCAGCCGCCGAGCGTGTCGCCCAGGTGGGAGATCGAGTCCGGGAACGCGATCGGCGACCCGTCCGAGATGACCAGCGCGAGGCCGCGGCCCACCGACAGCATCGCGAGCGTCGCGATGAACGGCGGCAGCTTGCCGTACGAGATCAGGAAGCCGTTTATGAGACCGGCGGCGATACCGGTCGCCAGCGCCAGCAGCACCGCGAGGAACACCGGTACCCCGTGCGACGTGGCGCTCCACGCCAGCACGGTCGCGGAGAGCGCGGCGACCGAACCGACCGACAGGTCGATGCCCGCCGAGACGATCACGAAGGTCACGCCGAAGGCGAGGATGGCCGTCACGGCCGCCTGGACGCCGATGTTCAGCAGGTTGTCGGTGGTCAGGAAGTCACCCGACAGCGCCGACATGGCGATGACGAGGACGATCAGCGCGGTCAGCGCGCCGTTGTCGAGCAGCAGGCGGCGCACCGCCGCGGCGCCACCGGCGCCCGTACCGCTCTTGAGCGTTTCAGCGGCCACGGGGGGCCTCCAGTTCGGTAGTGGGGTTGCTCACGGCCAGCGACATGACCGCGTCCTGCGTGGCGTCGGCGGCGGACAGCTCGCCCGCGATCCGGCCCTGCGCCATCACCAGCACCCGGTCGCTCATCCCGAGCACCTCGGGCAGATCGCTGGAGATCATGAGGACGGCCGCCCCGGCAGCCGTCAGTTCGTTGATCAGCTGGTAGATCTCGACCTTGGCGCCGACGTCGATGCCGCGCGTCGGCTCGTCGAGGATCAGCACCTTCGTGTCGGCGAGGAGCCACTTGCCGATGACGACCTTCTGCTGGTTGCCGCCGGACAGCGTCCGCACGTGCTGCCCGAGCCCGGCCATCCGCACCCCGAGCTGCTCGGCGATCCGCCCGGCCGCGTCCCGCTGGCCCTTGAGGTCGACGATCCCGCCCTTGGTGGCGGCCTTCAGCGTGACCAGCCCGAGGTTCTCCTCGACGGACTGGTCGAGGACGAGCCCCTGGCCCTTGCGGTCCTCAGGTACCAGTCCGATACCGGCAGCCATCGCGGCGCCGACGTCGTGCCCCTTGAGGGAGGCCCCGGAGACCCGGACCGTACCGTGGTCGTACGGGTCGGCCCCGAAGACAGCCCGTACTACTTCGGTACGACCCGCCCCCACCAGACCCGCGATGCCGACGACCTCGCCGGCCCGCACCTCGAAGCTGACGTCGTGGAAGACGCCGTCCCGCGTCAGCCCCTCGACGGAGAGCAGCGCGGCCCCCGTCTCGGCGCGCTCGCGCGGGTACTGCTGCTCGATGGACCGGCCGACCATCAGCCGGACGAGTTCCTCCTCCGGTGTGGAGGCGGGCACCTGGCCGACCGACCTGCCGTCCCGGATGACCGTGACCCGGTCCCCGAGGGCGGCGATCTCCTCCAGGTGGTGCGTGATGAAGACGATGCCGACGCCGTCCTCGCGCAGCTTCCGCACGATGACGAACAGCTTCTCGACCTCTTCGGAGGTCAGCACGGCCGTCGGCTCGTCCATGATCAGGACGCGCGCGTTCAGGCTCAGCGCCTTCGCGATCTCGACCATCTGGAGCCGGGCGATGCCCAGTTCACGCACCCGCGCGCGGGGGGAGACGTTGACGCCGACGCGAGCCAGGAGGACTTCCGCCTCAGCCTCCATCGTCTTGCGGTCGATCATCCCGTACTTGCGCGGCTGGCGGCCCAGGAAGATGTTCTCGGCGATCGTCAGGTCGGGAACGAGGTTGAACTCCTGGTAGATCGTGGCGATCCCGAGCCGCTCGGAGTCCTGCGCACCATGGATGCGCACCTCCTCGCCGCCGGCCAGAATCCGTCCCTCGTCGGGGGTGTAGGCGCCGGAGAGCATCTTGATGAGCGTGCTCTTGCCCGCGCCGTTCTCACCGAGCAGCACATGGACCTCGCCCCGCTTCAGGTCGAAGTCGACGCGGTCCAGCGCGACCACCCCGGGGAAGGTCTTCCTTATGCCCTCGATGCGCAGCAACTCGTCCGCGTTGCTCACGACTGGCTCCTGTTCGTTACGGGGTTCTCGCCGCACGAGCGGCGAACGACGAGACGGGCGGGCAGGGTCACCGATTCCGGCGCCCGCCCCTCGATGCGGTCCACGAGCGCGCGGACGGCGGCCCGCCCCAGCTCGCCGGTGGGCTGCGCGATCGCGGTGACCGGCGGGTCCGTGTGCACGAACCAGCGGATGTCGTCGAACGCGGCGAGTGCGATGTCGTCCGGAATCCGCAGGCCACGCGCGCGGACGGCGTCCAGGGCGCCCAGCGCCATCAGGTTGTCGGCGGCGAACACGACCTGCGGGGGTTCGTCGAGGTCGAGGAACCCCTCGGTGACCCGGCGTCCGCTCTCGGCCTGGAAGTCGCCCTGGCCTATGTACTGGTCGGGCAGCTCAAGTCCGCACTCCTCCAAGGCCGTTCGGAACGCCTCGACGCGTTCCTGACCGGTCGTGGTGGCCGCCGGGCCCGCGATGATCGCGAGCCGCCGGTGGCCCAGCCGGTGCAGGTGCGCGACGAGATCCCGGACCGCCGCGCGGCCGTCCGACCGTACGACGGGGACGTCCACACCCGGGATCCACCGGTCCACGAACACCATCGGCGTCCCGCCGCGCGCGGCCTCCAGCATCAGCGGGGAGCCGCCGTCGGTGGGCGAGACGAGCAGGCCGTCGATCCGGCGGTCGAGCAGGGTGCGTACGTGGTGGTCCTGGAGGTCGGGGCGTTCGTCCGCGTTCCCGATGATCACGCTGTACCCGAGCGCCCGCGCCTCTTCCTCGACGGATCGCGCCAGCTCGGTGAAGTAGGGGTTGAGCACGTCGCTGATCACCAGACCGAGCGTGTGCGTCTGGTCCGTCCGCAGCGATCGGGCGACGGCGTTGGGCCGATACCCGAGCGTCTCGACGGCGGCCCGTACGCGTGCTCGCGCGTCCGCGCTGACCGAGGGGTGCTCGTTCAGGACACGCGACACCGTGGCGACCGAGACTCCCGCCTCGGCCGCGACGTCCTTGATGCTCGCCATGGCCGCCCCACCTCCTCGTGGAATCGATTACATCGACGTGCAACACGATTGGAATCGATTACATGCCCGAGAAGCAAGTCTTCAGCCAGTGGCCGAAACCTGATTGTGATGAACCTCGCTCATTTGAGCGCGAGGGTGTAGTGGAGGCCGCCGCGCTCTGTGGCGCCGGTGGTCACGAAGCCGTTGCGCTCCAGGACGGTGCGGGAGGCGAGGTTTTCGGGGGCTGTACCGGCGTAGAGGGCGTGGAGCCCGTAGTCCTCGCGGGCCAGTCGGCACACCTCCGCTACTCCCTGGGTGGCGAGCCCCTGGCCACCCCACCGCTCCCCCACCCGGTATCCCAGTTCGGCGATGCCGTTCACCACGTCCACGAGGTTGATCCGTCCGATCACTTCCTCGCCGCTCAGCAGTACGTGGAAGTGGCAGACGCCGTCCGCCTGCTCCGCGAGGAGGGCGGCGAGGCGGTCGTCGAACTCGCGGAAGTAGTCGTCGCCCCGGTCGGGGATGGTGCGGGCGAAGTAGGCGCGGTTCTCGGACTCGAAGGTGAGGAGGGCGGGGGCGTGGTCGAGGCGGAGGCGTTCCAGGCGCGTCATGAGGGGGACGGTACTCAGTCGGTGCGGGGACGTTGCCTGCTTTTTGAGGGGGCGAGCGCGAGAACGGCCGCCCCGGTTCCGGAACTCTCCGGTGCGGGACGGCCGTTGAGGTGCGGGGTCGGTCAGCGGATCGCGTGCTCCACGAACCGCGTAGCCGTCTCCGCGAGGAGTTCACGGCCGTCGCGGGTCCAGAGGTCGTCGTTGAAGAGCTCGACCTCGATGGGGCCCGTGTAGCCGGCCTCCTCGACGTACCGCTTCCACTCGCGCGTGTCGATCGCGCCGTCGCCGATCTGGCCTCGGCCGTTGAGCACGCCCTCGGGCAACGGGGTGATCCAGTCGGCGAGTTGGAAGGTGTGGATGCGGTTTCCGGCGCCCGCGCGGGCGATCTGCGCGGGGGCGGTGTCGTCCCACCAGATGTGGTACGTGTCGACGGTCACGCCGACTTGGTGCGCCGGGAAGCGTTCCGCGATGTCCAGGGCCTGCGCGAGGGTCGAGACGACGCAGCGGTCCGAGGCGAACATCGGGTGGAGCGGCTCGATGGCGAGGCGGACGCCGTGCTGCTCGGCGTAGGGGCCGAGTTCGCCGAGGGCGTCCGCGATGCGCTCGCGGGCACCGTGGAGGTCCTTGGAGCCCGCCGGGAGGCCGCCGGAGACCAGAACGAGCGTGTCGGTGCCGAGAGTTGCCGCCTCGTCGATGGCGCGGCGGTTGTCGTCGAGGGCTGCCGCGCGCTCGGCCGGGTCGATCGCCGTGAAGAAGCCGCCTCGGCAGAGGGTGGTGACGGTCAGGCCGGCGTCGCGGACCAGTTTCGCGGTGGCGTCGAGGCCGTACGTCTGGACCGGGTCGCGCCACAGGCCGATGCCGGGGATGCCCAACTCGACACAGGCCGCGACGAGTTCGGGCAGGGACAGCTGCTTGACCGTCATCTGGTTGATGGAGAACCGCGCGAGGTCGCTCACTGCGTCACCCCGTAGACCGCCAGCAGGCTCTTCATGCGCTCCTCGGCGAGCTTCGGGTCCGGGAACAGGCCCAGCCCGTCGGCGAGTTCATAGGCGCGGGCGAAGTGCGGAAGGGAACGGGCGGACTGGAGGCCACCGACCATCGTGAAGTGCGACTGGTGGCCCGCGAGCCAGGCCAGGAACACAACACCCGTCTTGTAGAAGCGAGTCGGGGTTTGGAAGAGGTGGCGGGACAGCTCGACCGTGGGGTCCAGCAACGCACGGAAACCGGCGGTGTTGCCCGTATCCAGGACACGCACCGCCTCCGACGCCAGCGGACCGAGCGGGTCAAAAATCCCCAACAGCGCGTGACTGAAGCCCTTTTCGTCGCCCGCGATCAGCTCGGGGTAGTTGAAGTCGTCGCCGGTGTAGCAGCGGACGCCCTGCGGGAGGCGGCGGCGCAGGTCGACCTCGCGCTGTGCGTCGAGGAGGGAGACCTTGATGCCGTCGACCTTGTCGGGGTGGGCGGCGATGACTTCGAGGAACGTGTCGGTGGCCGCGTCGAGGTCGGAGGAGCCCCAGTAGCCCTCAAGGGCGGGGTCGAACATGGGGCCCAGCCAGTGCAGGACGACCGGTTCGGTGGCCTGGCGCAGGAGGTGGCCGTACACCTCCAGGTAGTCCTCGGGGCCGGTGGCGGCTGCCGCGAGGGCGCGGGAGGCCATCAGGATGGCCTGGGCTCCGGACTCCTCGACGAGGGCGAGCTGCTCCTCGTAGGCCGCTCGGATCGCCGCGAGGGATCCGCCGTCCGTGGAGAGCTGGTCGCCGGTGAGCTGGTCGGTGCCGACGCCGCATGCGATCTTGCCGCCGACGGCCTTGGCCTCGGCGGCACTTCGACGGATCAGCTCCGCCGCGCCGGCCCAGTCGAGGCCCATGCCGCGCTGGGCGGTGTCCATCGCCTCGGCGACTCCGAGGCCGTGGGACCACAGGTGGCGGCGGAAGGCGAGGGTGGCGTCCCAGTCGACGGCGGCCGGGGAGTCGGGCGACACGTCGGCGAAGGGGTCCGCGACGACGTGGGCCGCCGAGAAGACCGTCCGGGAGGTGAAGGGGACGCCGGTGGTGACGGCGAGGGGTTCGGCGCGGGGTTCGTACGCGCGCAACCCGCCGTCCGGGGAGGGCAGTTGGATGGTCACAGCGAGATCTCCGGGACGTCGAAGCGGCGGCCCTCGGTGGACGACTTCAGCCCCAGCTCGGCGAGTTGGACGCCGCGAGCGCCGGCGAGGAGGTCCCAGTGGTAGGGGGCGTCGGCGTAGACGTGCTTGAGGAACAGCTCCCACTGCGCCTTGAAGCCGTTGTCGAACTCGCCGTTGTCCGGGATCTCCTGCCACTGGTCGCGGAACACCTCGGTGGCGGGGATGTCCGGATTCCAGACCGGCTTCGGGGTGGAACTGCGGTGCTGGGCACGGCAGTTGCGCAGGCCCGCGACGGCGGAGCCCTCGGTGCCGTCCACCTGGAACTCGACGAGTTCGTCGCGGTTGACGCGCACGGCCCAGGACGAGTTGATCTGGGCGATCGCGCCACCGTCGAGCTCGAAGATGCCGTACGCGGCGTCGTCCGCCGTCGCGTCGTACGGCTTGTCGTTCTCGTCCCAGCGCTGCGGGATGTGGGTGGTGGCGAGGGCCTGGACGGACTTCACGCGGCCGAACAGCTCGTGCAGGACGTACTCCCAGTGCGGGAACATGTCGACGACGATGCCGCCGCCGTCCTCGGCGCGGTAGTTCCACGATGGGCGCTGGGCGGGCTGCCAGTCGCCCTCGAAGACCCAGTAGCCGAACTCGCCTCGGATGGAGAGGATCCGGCCGAAGAAGCCGCCGTCGATGAGGCGCTTCAGCTTGAGCAGGCCGGGGAGGAAGATCTTGTCCTGGACGACGCCGTGCTTGATGCCCTTGGCGGTCGCGAGGCGGGCCAGTTCCAGGGCGCCGTCGAGGCCGGTCGCGGTCGGCTTCTCGGTGTAGATGTGCTTGCCCGCAGCAATCGCTTTCTTGATCGCGTCCTCGCGGGCGGAGGTGACCTGGGCGTCGAAGTAGATGTCGACGGTCGGGTCGGCGAGGACCGCGTCGACGTCCGTCGAGATGTGCTCCAGGCCGTGCTCGTCGGCCATGGCGCGCAGGACGTGTTCGCGGCGGCCGACGAGGATCGGTTCGGGCCACAGCACGGTGCCGTCGCCCAGGTCGAGGCCGCCCTGCTCGCGGATGGCGAGGATGGAGCGGACGAGGTGCTGGCGGTAGCCCATCCGTCCAGTGACGCCGTTCATGGCGATACGCACCGTTTTGCGTGTCACGTCGGTCCCTTCGGAGAAGTCGTACGCGGTGTGTGGGCGCCGCACGCACGCCTCTACCTGATGAGCGTCACAGCAAGCGCTTTCTATTACTCCCCGCAAGCTAACCTCTGACCAGTGGTCCGGACAAGACCGTGTCCAGTTCGAGATGTACGGGTTGTTCGAGGGGGCGAACGCGGCGGGGCTTCGGCCGTAGGGTCGGATCGGGCAGGTTCGGGGAGGTACGGCACCCGTAGTACTGGGGTCGTACAAGGAGATGTGCTACCGGAGGACGACGAGATGACGGTGACCCTGGCGGACGTGGCGGCCCGCGCGCAGGTCTCCCCCGCGACGGTGTCGCGCGTACTGAACGGGAACTATCCGGTGGCGGCCTCGACCCGGGAGCGGGTGCTGCGCGCGGTGGACGAGCTGGACTACGTCCTGAACGGGCCCGCGAGCGCACTGGCCGCCGCCACCTCCGACCTGGTCGGCATCCTGGTGAACGACATCGCCGACCCCTTCTTCGGGATCATGGCCGGTGCCGTGCAGTCCGAGATCGGCGGGACCGGGGGGCGGGCCGGCGGGGAGCGGCTCGCGGTCGTCTGCAACACGGGGGGCGATCCCGAGCGCGAGCTGACCTACCTCACGCTGCTCCAGCGGCAGCGGGCCGCCGCCGTCATCCTCACCGGCGGCGCGATGGAGAACGTGCCCCACGCCACCGCCGTGGCCGCGAAGTTGCGCAGGCTGGAGGGGGCGGGCACCAAGGTCGTGCTGTGCGGACGGCCGCCCGCGCAGGACACCGGGGCGATCGCGCTCACCTTCGACAACCGGGGCGGGGGGCGGGAGTTGACCGAGCACCTGATCGGGCTCGGGCACCGGCGCCTCGGCTACATCGCCGGTCCCGAGGAGCGGACGACCACCCGGCACCGGCTCGAAGGGCATCGGGCGGCTCTGGAGGCCGCCGGGATCGAGGAGTTGGCCGGCTGGACCGTCCACGGGCCTTACGACCGGCGGGCGGGGTACGAGGCGACCCTCGAACTCCTGCGCCGCGACCCGACGTTGACCGCCGTCGTCGCCGCGAACGACTCCGTCGCGCTGGGGGCTTGCGCGGCCCTGCGGGACTCGGGGCGGAAGATTCCGGACGACGTCTCCGTCGCCGGGTTCGACGATCTGCCGTTCAGCATCGACGCGGTGCCGTCGCTGACGACCGTGCGGTTGCCGCTGGCCGAGGCGGGGGCTCGGGCGGGGCGGATCGCTATGGGGCGGGAGGAGCCGCCGCCCGGGGGGATCGCCGTGATTCGGGGGGAGTTGATGGTGCGGGGGTCTTCGGGGGTACCTCGGGGGTAGGGGGCGCTCCGGGGGTGGTCGGGGGGCCGGAGGCAGGCGGTGGAGGCGGTGCGGCGGGTGGTGGGCGGTTGATCCGGCGCGGGGTGTGCTTGTAGCGTGCCGGGTATGTCGAGCCCCGAGTCGGACAGAGCGCAGCCGCAGGTTTCGTGCGGCTGGACGGCAATCGGTTACATCGGTTACTGAGGCCTCTCCTCGGGGTCTGTTTCGGCGTGCGGGACCTGTGATCGGCGTTCGTGCTGCTCTCTTGTCCCTCGTTCTCGCTGGAGCGACTTCCCTTGCCTGTCTTCCTGTACGTCCTCGGCCTTGCCGTTTTCGCGCAAGGCACCTCCGAGTTCATGCTGTCGGGGCTGATCCCCGGTATCGCACGTGAGTTGTCCGTGTCCGTCGGGGCCGCCGCGAGTCTGACGTCCGCGTACGCGGTCGGGATGATCGTGGGGGCGCCCGTGATGGCCGTCGTCGGGGCGCGGTTGCCTCGGCGGGCGGCGCTGTGCGGGTTCCTGGCGGTGTTCGTCGTCGCGCATGCGGTGGGGGCAGTAACCTCCGATTTCGCGGTGCTGTTCGGGAGCCGGGTGGTGGCCGCCGTCGCCAACGCGGGGTTTCTGGCGGTGGCGTTGTCGACCGCTTCGTCGCTGGTGGCACCGGAGTTGGCGGGGCGGGCGACGGCCGTGCTGCTCGCGGGGGTGACGTTGTCCTGTGCGGTGGGGGTGCCTGCGGGGGCGTGGCTCGGGGAGCGGTTCGGGTGGCGGGTGGTGTTCTGGGCCGTGGCGGGGTTGTGCGTGCCGGCGTTGGGGTGGGTCGGGTGGGTGGGGGGTGGTTCCGGTGGGGCGGGGCGTTCACGGGGGCGTTCCGAGGGGCGTTCCGGGGGGAGTTTCGGGGTGCGCTTTGGGGTGCGCTTTGGGGTGCGTGCGGAACTCCGGGTGTTGGGGCGGCCGTTGCTGCGGCGGGCGTTGGGGGTGGGGGCCGCTGTCAACGCGGCCACCTTCGCCGGGTTCTCGTATCTCGCCGTGCTCGGCACGGAGGTCGGCGGGCTTCCCGAGGAGGTTGTGCCGGGGTTGCTCGCGGTGTTCGGGGTGGGGGCGTTCGTGGGGGTGACCGTCTCCGGGCGGGTGGGGGAACGGTGGCTGAGGGTGGTGCTGGTGGTGCTGCCGTTCGCCTGGGGGGTGTTGGCCCTGACCTCGGTGTGGGGTGGGGCGCTCTTCGGTGCGGCGCTGGTGCTGGGCGCGTTGTCGTTCGGGGCCGGGTCGGCTCTGGTGGGGCGGGTGTTGGTCCTCGGGAGCCGTGAAGCACCGGCGCTGGCGGGGGCGTTCGCGACCGTCGCGCTCAACTTGGGGGCGTTCGTGGGGCCGTTGGTCGCCGGGGGTGTCACCGAGGTGAGTGGGGACTATCGGGGTGCGGTGTGGGTGAGTGCGGGGTTCGCGTTGGTGGCGGTGGGCTGGGGTGGGGGCGGTGCGGGTGTCGGCGGTGCGGGGGTCGGCGGTGGCGGTAGTGGTGGTGGTGACGTCCGTCGCGGGGTGGGCCGTTGGCGGAGGCGTCGTGAGGGGCGCGCTCCCCTCGCGTGATCTCGCTGCTCCCGGCCTTGGCCGGACGCCGGTCCCGCCCCCTCGCTGTCGCCTCTGTCCTCGCTGCCCTGTCGCCCTCGTCACCTCACCGTCAGTTTCGTCTCCCCGTCCAGGCACCACTCCAGCACCGACGGCCAGGGCCCGTATCCGTCGTCCGGAGTCAAGTGACCGGCGTCCAGGAGGACTTCGGCGGTGAGGCCGAGGGGGTCTCCGTAGGCTCTCTGGGCGCCTTGCGGGCAGTACGGGTCGGCGTCCCCGGCGACGACGCGGGTCGGGGACGGCAGGGTGAGGCCGGGCAGCGGGGGCAGGGCGAAGCCGGCGATCTCGGGGAAGTCGGCGGCGGTCGTGACGGGGGCGGCGAGAAGGGTGCGGTCGACGGTGTCGAGACCGGGGAGGCCGCGGGCGACGGCGTGCAGCCAGGTGACGGTGGCGAGGCTGTGCGCGACGACGACCTTGCGGCCCGGCGCGGTCAGGTGACGCTCCAACTCGGCGAGCCAGACCGCGAGTTCGGGGCTGTCCGGGTCCGGCAACTGAGGGTAGGCGACCTCGCGCCCGAGGGCGGTCAGGCGGTCGGCCAGCCAGCGCTGCCAGTGGCCCTCGGGGCGGTGGTTCTGCCAGCCGTGGAGGATCAGGAAGGAGGAGGTCATACGGCGATCATCTCCAGGATGACTCATCAAGGTCCAGTTAATCTTTTCCGATGGAACCCTTAAGCCCAGCCTTCACTGTTGACCTTCGCCGCCTCATCGTCCTGCGCGAGCTGCAACGCCGGGGCAGTGTCGCGCGGACGGCCGAGGCCCTGCATCTGACGCCCTCGGCCGTGTCCCAGCAACTCTCGGCACTCGCCCGAGAGTTCGGCGTGCCGCTCACCCAACGGGATGGACGGGGACTGCGGTTGACCGGTCAGGCCAAGGTGCTGCTCGCGCACGCCGACCTGATCGCCGCCCAACTGGAGCGGGCCCGCTCCGACTTGGCCGCGTACGAAGAGGGCGGGCGGGGGACGGTCACCGTCGGCTGTTTCTCCAGCGGCATCCTGGGGCTGCTGCCCCCGGCGCTGCGGGCCCTGCGGGAGCGGTTGCCGGAGCTGCGCGTGGACGTCGTCGAGGCCGAACCGCCGGATCTGTTCACGGAGTTGGACGGCGGCCAGGTCGATGTGGCCGTCGCCGTCGACTTCGCGGCGGCGCCCGCGCACACCGATGTCCGCTACACCCGCGAGGACCTGCTGGCCGATGTCCTCGACGTCGCTCTCCCCCGGGGGCACCGGCTCGCGGGGCGTGCGGAGGTGCCGCTGCGGGACCTCGCCACCGAGCCGTGGATCATCGGCCGCGCCTCCAGTTGCTGCGGCGCGGTGGCCCGCTCCGTCTGCGCGGCGAGCGGCTTCACCCCGGACGTCCGGCACGCCGTGGACGACTGGGCCGCGCTGGCCGGGCTCGTCGCGGCGGGGATGGGGGTCGCGTTGGTCCCCCGGCTCGTGCGATCCGTGTACGCCGGGCGGGAGTTGGCGATACGGCCGGTCGCGGGGGCGGCTCCCTCGCGGAACGTGTTCGTGGCCGTGCGGGCGGGGGCGGAGGGGGATCCGGTGCTGCGGGTCGTGCGGGAGGAGTTGCGGGCGGCGGTGAACGTTCTTCGGGGGTGAGGCGTCACGGTCGTGACAGGTCGGCCGTCCGTTGTCTTTCGTCCGTTGCCATTTGTCCGGGGGTGCCTTGCTGTGAGAGCTGCGGCAAGCCGTTTCGCCGTGTTGCTGTTCCTCGTCGCCGGGTCGGCCGTGAGCGGTTGTTCCGTGGGTGGCGGGGAGGGCGAGGCGTCCTGCGCGTTCGTCGCCGACTATGGCGGGCGGCGGTATTCCGACGTGCACGGAGCCGAGTTCACGCTCGGGGAGGCCGTCGGGACGGCGGTGCTGCCGGACTGTCACGACACGGGCGGGGGTGGGGACGCCGGGGGTGGAGGGCGGGAGGTGCGGGCGTACTCGGTGGTCGGGGTGGATCCGGCGGTCGCGATCGTGGTGGAGGAGGCCACCGGGAGGTTGCTGGTGGCCCAGGGGGTTCGGGATCAATTGCCGGATGGGATACGGCGGTTGTTCACGCGGTGACTCTGTGGCGGGCCACCCGGTTTTCCAGCTCCGCTCTGCGGTGCGGCCATTCCTCGGCGGTGAGGGAGAAGATCGCCGTGTCTCGCAACGCGCCTTCCTCGCCCGGGTACTTGGAGGGGGACCAGTTGCGCAGGACGCCTTCCAAAGTCGCGCCGACGGCAGCGATGGCCGCGCGGGAGCGGGCGTTGCGGGCGTCGGTCTTGAGGTCGACGCGGGAGACGCGCCAGACCTCGAACGCGTGGCGGAACAGGAGGAGTTTGGCCTCGGCGTTGACGCCGGTGCCCTGGGCGGAGGCGGCGAGCCAGGTGTGGCCGACCTCGACCGCGTCCAGGTGGTCCGGGGTGAGCCAGGCGCGGGGTTCGCAGTAGGCCGTCGTGCCGACCGCGCGGCCGGTGGCGGTCGAGATCTGTGCGTAGGGGGCGATCGATCCGTCGGCGGCGCGGGCCAGTTGGAGGTCGAGGTAACCGTCGATGTCGGCGGCTCGCGGGACCCAGGTGAATGCGTAGGTGCCCCGGTTCTCCTCCGCCGCGAGCGCCAACTCGGCTGCGTGACGCCGCTCCAGGGGTTCCAGTCGAACAAATTCGCCTGCCAGCAACGGCTGTTGGCCCGCTTCGAATCTCACTCCGTGCCGCCCTTCCTCAACTGTGTGCTCAACTGGGCGAAGGCTTCGTGGAAACCGGGGAAAGTCTTGCGGACGCAGCCGGGGTCGTCGAACGAGATTCCCGGTGTGCGCAGGCCCGTGACCGCGAAGGACATGACGATGCGGTGGTCGCCATAGGTCTTGATCTCGGCGGGCTGCGGGGTGCCGGGGTGGATCTCGATCCAGTCGGGGCCGGTGGTGACGCCGATGCCGAGGCGGCGCAGGTTCTCCGCGCAGGCGTCGAGGCGGTCGCACTCCTTGACGCGGGTGTTGGCGACGTCCTCGATGCGGACGGGGCCGGTGGCGAAGGGGGCGATCGCGGCGAGGGTCGGCATCGTGTCGGAGATGTCCCGCATGTTGACCGTCACGCCGCCGAGGCTGCCGGTGCCTCTGACCGTGGTGCGGTCGGCGGCGATCTCGACGTGCGCGCCCATCTTGCGCAGGACGTCCACGAAGCCCAAGTCGCCCTGGAGCGCGCCCTGTCCGAGGCCGGGGACGGTGACCTCGCCGCCGGTGAGGGCGGCTGCGGCGAAGAAGTAGCTGGAGGTGGAGGCGTCGGGTTCGATGGGGTAGGTGGTGGCGCGGTAGCCGCCGGGCGGGACGGTGTAGACACGTTCGGCGGGGGCGTTTGTGTAAGCGGTTGCCGCCTGTTTCGTCTCCACCCTCACCTCCACCCCGAACGCCCGCATCATCGCGATGGTGATCTCCACGTACGGCACGGAGACCAGGTCGGTGACGCGGATGCGGAGGCCGGTGCGGGTGAGGGGGCCGAGGAGGAGGAGTGCGGTGAGGTACTGGGAGGACTGGCCGGCGTCGAGGACGACCTCGCCGCCCTCCACCCCGGCCGCGTGGACCGTGAGGGGGTGGTGTCCGTCGGCGTCCTCGTGGCGCAGGTCGACGCCCAGGTCGCGCAGGGCGCGGGTGAGGGGGAGGAGGGGGCGGCGGCGCATCTGGGGCGAGGCGTCGAAGCGGAACGTGCCGTGGCCTGCGGCGGCGAGGGTCGGCAGGAAGCGGGCGGTCGTCGCGCCGTCCCGGCAGTAGACGTCGGCCTCCGTCCTCGCCGGG
>NZ_JBTYMC010000063.1:0-28328 GCF_054880855.1 Streptomyces sp. S6
CCGCCGTCCCCGCACGCGCCGCCGACACCGCGCCCGCCTTCCTGCACGGCCTCGCCTCCGGCGACCCCCTGCCCGACGGCGTCCTCCTGTGGACCCGCGTGACCCCGGCCGCCGATGCCCTGCCCGGCTCGGGGCTCGGCCCGGACACCGAGGTCGAGTGGGTGATCGCCCGCGACAAGGCCCTCACAGACATAGCCGCCCGGGGGACGGTCACCGCCACCGCCGCGAGCGACCACACCGTCAAGGCGGACGTCCGCGGCCTCGCCCCGGCCACCGACTACTGGTTCCGCTTCTCGGCGGGCGGCACGCACACCGCCGTCGCGCACACCCGCACGGCCCCCGCGGCGAACGCCTCGGTCGCGGGCCTGCGCTTCGGTGTGGTGTCCTGCGCGAACTGGGAGGCCGGCTACTTCTCCGCGTACCGCCACCTCGCCGCGCGCGGCGACCTGGACGCGTGGCTGCACCTCGGCGACTACATCTACGAGTACGGCACCGGCCAGTACGGCACCCGAGGCAAGGTGGTCCGCCCGCACGTCCCCGCCCACGAGATCGTCACCCTCGCCGACTACCGCGCCCGGCACGGCAACTACAAGACGGACGCCGACCTCCAGGCCCTGCACGTGAAGGCGCCGGTCATCGCGATCTGGGACGACCACGAGTTCGCCAACGACTCCTGGTCCGGCGGCGCCGAGAACCACACCGAGGGCGCCGAGGGCACCTGGACGGCCCGGCAGGCGGCGGCCAAGCAGGCCTACTTCGAGTGGATGCCGGTGCGCCCCGCCCTCGCCGGGACGACCTACCGGCGGCTGCGGTTCGGCAAGCTCGCCGACCTCTCCCTCCTCGACCTGCGGTCCTTCCGCTCCCAGCAGGTCAAGGTGGGCAACGGCTCGGTGGACGACCCGGAGCGCACGATCACCGGACGCGCCCAGCTCGACTGGCTCAAGGCCGGCCTCAAGTCCTCCGACACCACCTGGCGGCTCGTCGGCAACTCGGTGATGATCTCGCCGTTCGCCGTCGGCTCCCTCGCCGCCGACATCCTCAAGCCCCTCGCGAAACTCCTCGGCCTCCCGCAGGAGGGGCTGGCGCTGAACACCGACCAGTGGGACGGCTACACCGACGACCGGCGCGAACTCCTCGCCCACCTGCGGTCGAACGCCATCTCCAACACGGTGTTCCTCACCGGCGACATCCACATGGCGTGGGCGAACGACGTCCCCGTGGACGCCGGCACCTACCCGGTGTCGCCGTCGGCAGCCACCGAGTTCGTCGTCACGTCGGTCACCTCCGACAACCTCGACGACCTCACGAACGCCCCCGAGGGCCTCATCTCCACCCTCGCCTCGCCGGTCATCCGCGCCGCCAACCGGCACGTCCAGTGGATCGACACGGACCGCCACGGCTACGGCGTCCTCGACATCACGCCCGCCCGCGCGCAGATGGACTACTACACGCTCTCCGACAGGACGAAGCGGAACGCGACGTCCTCCTGGTCCCGCTCCTACCGCACCCTGACGGGCAGCCAGAAGGTCGAGCGGACGTACGACCCGGTGTGACCTACAGCGAGTCGAGGAAGCCGAGCGCCACCCGCCAGGTGGTCTCGGCCGCCTCCTCGTCGTAGTCGGGGAGCCCGGGGTCGGTGTAGAGGTGGCCGGCCCCGGTGTACCGGTGGACCTCGACGTCGGCGCCCACCCGCTGCATCTGGAGGTACCAGGAGTTCAGCCAGTCGTCCGTCTCGAACTGGTCAGGCGAGGCGACGTGGAGCTGGACAGGGAGCTCGTCGACGGACGCGTTCGGCGCGATGTCGGACGTGCCGTGCAGCAGGAGCAGGCCGCGGGCCTTCTCGTCGCCGAGGGCGAGAGTCTGGGCGACGGAGGCGCCGAGGGAGAAGCCGGCGTAGACGAGGCCGCGCTCGGAGTAGGGGGCGGCGGCGAGGACGGCCCGCTTGAGGAGCTCCTCCTTGCCTACGGTCTCCTTGAACTCCATGCCCTCCTCGGCCGACTCGAACGTCCGGCCCTCGAACAGGTCGGGCGTCCACACCACGTGTCCGGCCGCCTCCAGCCGCTTCGCCGCGTCGCGGACGGCGGGCCGCAGCCCATAGGTCGAGTGAAAGAGCATGATGTTCATGCCTTCATGGTGCCAGCCCCGGTGACCGCCGTGACCTCGGCCTTCACACACGTCTCACGGTCCGGTGCCCGAACCGATGTTCAGGGCCGCCCCCGAGCGGTTACGTTCATCGGCATGGAGAACCTGCTCCGTCCCGTGATCGTCGTGGGCGGCTCGGTCGTCCTCACGCTGTTCGTCGGCTGGGCGACCGACCGGCTGCTGCGCAAGGCCGACGCCCGCCACTCGGAGACCCCGCTGTGGGGCCTGCTCCGCACCGGCCGCGTGCCCTACCAGCTGCTGCTGTGCGCCGCGCTGCTGAGAGGGTCGTACGACCGGGCCGAACTCCTCCAGGAACACCGCGTCGGCATCGGCCGCGGCCTCACGCTGGTCCTCATCGGCTCCGCCGCCTGGCTGATCGTCCGCATCGCCGCCGCGATCGTGGAGACGACGTTCACCCGCTACGCCAGCTCCCGCGCCCAGCGCGACCCGGCGCGCGTACGCCGGGTGCGGACGCAGGTGTCGTTGATCATGCGGGTCGTCGCGGCGGTCGTCGGGGTCGTCGCCATCGCCGCGATGCTGCTGACGTTCCCCGCGATGCGCGCGGCCGGCGCCTCCCTCCTCGCCTCCGCCGGGATCATCGGCATCGTCGCCGGTGTCGCCGCGCAGTCCACGCTCAGCAACATGTTCGCCGGGTTCCAGATCGCCTTCGGGGACATGGTCCGGCTCGGTGACACGGTCGTCGTGGACGGGGAGTGGGGGACGGTCGAGGACATCACCCTGACCTACCTCACCGTCCGCACCTGGGACGAACGCCGGATCACCATGCCGGTGTCGTACTTCACGTCCAAGCCGTTCCAGAACTGGTCGCGGGGCGGCGCGCAGCTCACCGGCACGGTGTTCTGGCAGCTCGACCACTCCGCGCCGCTCGACGAGATGCGCGTCCACCTCCGGGACATCCTGCGCGCCTGCGAACACTGGGACGGACGCGCCTACGACCTCTGCGTGACGGACACCACCCCGAACACCATCGAGGTCCGCGCGCTGCTCACCGCCAAGGACGCCGACGACATCTGGAAGGTCCGGGTCACCGTCCGCGAGCAGATGATCCGCTGGCTGTGCGAGCACCACGCGTACGCGCTGCCCCGCGTGAACACGGCGGACGCCCAGCACCCGCCCCTGCACACACCTCGCCCGGACGGCGCGCAGCCACGCAGGGCGCACGAGCCGCCGAGGGGAGCGGCACGGGGCTAATGCCCCCGCTCCGCACCCCCGTTCACCTGCACCACCTGCGACGTCACATGCCCCGCCCCCGCCGACGCCAGCCAGTACAGCGTCTCCGCCACGTCCCCCGGCGTCCCCGCCCGCCCGTTCAGCGTCTCCCCGACCAACCGCCCCCGCCTCTCCTCCCCCATCGCTCCCCCGAAGAACTCCGTGTCCTCGATGTACCCGGGCGCCACGACATTGACGGTGATCCCCCTGGGCCCGAGCTGCCGGGCCAGGTCATGGGCGTACGGATGAAGCGCCGCCTTGGACGCCGCGTACGCGCCACTTCCCGACCCGCGATACGCGGCGATGGAACTGAGGAACAGGACGCGCCCGGGGGAGGAGAGCTGGTCCTTGAGTGCCTCGGTGAGAAGGACGGCGGTCAGCGTGTTGGCCCGGAAGTTGACGCCCCAGTCATGAGCGACGACGTCAAGCGGATCAGAACTCGAACTCCCGGGCTCCAGCCCCCCGTTCCCGCCGGCAGCGTGCACCAGCACATCGACACCCCCCATTTCCCCCACAACCCGAGCAACCCCCCGAACCCCCTCGGCGTCACTCACATCAGCAGCATGCACCACAGCCCCAGGCACCCCCGCCCGCTCCAGCACATCCCTCCGCCGCCCCACCAGCAGAACCCGGTCCCCACCCTCGGCGAACATCCGAGCCACAGCCAGCCCGATCCCGGTCCCACCACCACTGATCACCACGTTGCGAGTCATACAAACAGCCTACGAACCCGCAGCCGAAAGCCGCGCGCAACCCAAGTCCTTTAGGGGCGCGGGGAACTGCGCGACCAGCCACACACGACCCGCACCCGGCAACACACCCCACCCCTCACCTCAAACTCCGCACATCCAACTGCCGCAGCACCCGATCCACCACCTCAGGATCCGCCCCCGCCTCCCCCCGCGCCGCCAGCACCTCATGCCGAGCCGCACTCAGCATCTCCCCCTGGATCCTCCGCACCCTCTTCAGCCTCCGCACCCGAGCCTCATGCGCCTCCCGCCGCTCGTCCTCGGCGATGTCCGGCGAGATCCGCACCCCGATCTCGAAGGCCCGCCGAAGCAATTGCTCGGACACCTCCTCCGGCAACTCCTCCACCTCCTCGATCTCCCGCAGCCTCCGCTTGGCGGCTTTGGCGGCCCGAACCGCGAGTTCCCGCTCGTACTCCTTCTCCCGCTCGGTGTCGGCCCGCACCCCGAGCCGCCGCACGAGCCAGGGCAGGGTCAGTCCCTGAAGCACCAGCGTCGTCATGATCACCCCGAACGCGATGAACACGATCTCGTCCCGCCCGGGAAACGCACCCCCGTCGTCGACGTGCAACGGAATCGCCAGGGCCAGCGCGACGGACGCCACCCCCCGCATCCCGGACCACCACATGACGACGGTCTCCCGCCAGCTCATCGGGATCTCCTCGTCGACATCCCGCCGGGCGTGCAGCTTCCGGGCCAGCCACCCCGCAGGCAGCAACCACACCAACCGCACCCCGATGACGACCGCGGCGACGACGGCGGCCCACCCCAGCATCTCCCCCCACCGCCCGGACGCCGTCCGGATCGCGTTGTGCAGCTCAAGCCCGATCAGCCCGAACGCCACCCCGGTGACGAGCGTGTCGACGATGTCCCAGAACGCGTGCCCGGCCAGCCGGTTGACGACGTCGTCGGGGTCGGCGGCATATTCCGCGAGGAACAACGCGCAGGTGAGCACGGCCAGCACCCCGGACCCGTGCAGCTCCTCCGCCAGCACGTACGCCGCGAACGGCACGAGCAGCGTGAGACTGATCTGCAACGTCGCGTCCCCGAGCAGTTCGAGCAGCTTGTTGGTCCCCCACCCGAGCCCGACCCCCACGACCACGGCGACGACGGCGGACAGCACGAACTGGAGGACGGCCTCCCCGGCGTGGAACTCCCCGCTGAGGACGGCGGCGATGGCCACGTGGTACAGCACGATCGCGGTGACGTCGTTGAACAGCCCCTCCCCCTCCAGGATGGAGACGAGCCTGCGGGGCAGCCCGAGCTGCCCGGCGACAGCGGTCGCGGCGACGGGGTCCGGCGGCGCGACGAGCGCCCCGAGGGCGACGGCGGCGGCGACGGACAGCCCGGGGACGACACTGTGGGCGACGGCGGCGACGGAGAACGTCGTCACGAAGACGAGGGCGACGGCCAGCAGGAAGATGGGCCGCTTGTTGGCGGCGAACTGCCGCCAGGACGTCCGCCGCACGGCCGCGTACAGCAGCGGCGGCAACAGCACGGGCAGGATCAGCCCCGGCGGGATGTCGACGTTCGGCACGAAGTCCGCGACGGCGAGCAGGATCCCGAGCAACGTCATCAGCACCGGCGACGGCAGCCCGAACCGGTCCCCGACGGGCACACTGATCACGGCCCCGAGCAGCAGGACGAACAAGAGGGCCAGTTGATCCACGGCAGGCGCTCCGGCGGGCTAGACGCAGGCGATCACGACAAGCCTCGCACGCCCCGCCGCAGGCTAGAGCGAACGCCGCATGGCCCGGTGCGCGATCCCCGCCTCGGAGAACTCCGCCCCGTACGCCTCGTACCCCAGCCGCTCGTAGAACCCGAGCGCATGCGTCTGCGCGTGCAACTCCACGGCACGGAACCCCCGCTCACGCGCCGCCCCCTCGATGGCCCGCACGAGCGCCGCCCCCACTCCGAGCCCGCGCGCCTCCCGGGTCACGGCGAGCCGCCCGAGGTGGCCCACCTCACCCTCGTCGACGAGCCGCCCGGTCCCGAGCGGCACCCCGTCGTCCCGCACGGCGAGCACATGCAGCGCGCCGGCGTCGTCCGCGTCGTACTCCAGTTCCTCGGGGACGCCCTGCTCTGCGACGAAGACCTCTTTGCGGAGGGTGAAGCAGGCCGTGAGGTCGTCGGTGACGCGGACGGTGAAGCTCACCCGTAGGTCTCCTCGCGGACCAGGTCCAGGGCGCGCTGGAGGTCCTCGGGGTAGTCGCTGGAGAACTCGACCCACTCGCCGTCGCCGGGGTGCTCGAAGCCGAGGCGGACGGCGTGCAGCCACTGCCGGGTCAACTTGAGGCGCTTGGAGAGGGTGGGGTCGGCGCCGTAGGTGAGGTCACCGACGCAGGGGTGGCGGTGGGCGGACATGTGCACGCGGATCTGGTGCGTGCGGCCCGTCTCCAGCTTGATGTCCAGCAGGGAGGCCGCGCGGAACGCCTCGATCAGGTCGTAGTGGGTCACGGACGCCTTGCCCTCGGCGGTGACGGCCCACTTGTAGTCGTGCTGCGGATGCCGGCCGATGGGCGCGTCGATCGTGCCGCTCGTCGGGTCCGGGTGCCCCTGGACCAGCGTGTGGTACCGCTTGTCGACGACGCGCTCCTTGAACTGGCGCTTCAGCGAGGTGTACGCCCGCTCCGACTTCGCGACGACCATCAGCCCCGACGTCCCGACGTCGAGCCGGTGCACGATCCCCTGCCGCTCGGCGGCACCGGACGTGGAGATCCGGTACCCGGCGGCGGCCAGCCCCCCGATGACGGTCGTCCCGGTCCACCCCGGCGAGGGGTGCGCGGCGACACCGACGGGCTTCACGATGACGACGACGTCGTCGTCGTCGTACACGATCTCCATGCCCTCGACCGGCTCGGCGACGATCTGCACCGGCGCGGGGGCCTGGGGCATCTCGACCTCAAGCCAGGCGCCGCCGTGCACGCGCTCCGACTTGCCGACCACCGAGCCGTCCACCGAGACCTTGCCCGCCGCCGCCAGCTCGGCGGCCTTGGTGCGGGAGAAGCCGAACATCCGGGAGATGGCGGCGTCGACGCGCTCGCCCTCCAGGCCGTCCGGCACGGGCAGGTTTCGGATCTCGGGAATCGTGCTCACCCGTCGAGTATGTCAGCCCTTGTGGACAGTGCCGTCCGGGTCCAGCCCCTTGAACGACAACAGCACGATCAGAATGCCGCCACAGACGATCGCCGAGTCCGCCAGATTGAACACCGCGAAGTGCTTCGGCGCGATGAAGTCGACGACGGCCCCCTCGAAGATCCCCGGCGACCGGAAGATCCGGTCGGTGAGGTTCCCGAGCGCCCCGCCGAGCAGCAGCCCCAGCGCGATGGCCCACGGCAGGCTGTACAGCTTCCGCGCCAGCCGCACGATCACGACGATCACGGCAGCGGCGATCACCGTGAAAATAACGGTGAACGCCTCCCCGAAACTGAACGCGGCCCCGGCATTCCGAATGGCCTCCAGCTTCAGCCAGTCCCCGATCAACTCGATCGGCGCGTGATGCTCCAGCTTGGCGACCACGATGATCTTGCTGACAAGATCGAGCGCATACGCGACGACGGCCACCGCGAACAACACAGCAACCCGCCGCTTCCCCCGAGGCGCCTGCTCCCCTTCGGGTTCCTCCGACGTACCGATGACGCGCTCCACCTCTGCCACGTAAGTCCCTCACGTAGGTACCAGTGAGGACGAGAGTACGACACGAGTACGACACAGGGAGGTGCCGCCTTGTCCCAAGGGGCGCGAAGCGCCTCTAGGGGCGCGGGGAACTGCGCGACCAGCCACAACGCACCCGCACCCGCCGACGAAACAACGCCACCCCCCTCAGTAGCGCCGTTCCTCCTTCTGCTTGCAGGAAACACACAACGTAGCCCGAGGAAACGCCTGCATCCGAGCCTTCCCGATCGCCTCCCCACAGCTCTCGCACACCCCGTACGTCCCCGCGTCCAGCCTCTCCAGCGCCCGCTCGCTCTGTAGCAGCATCTCCCGGGCGTTGGCGGTGAGCGCCATCTCGTGCTCCCGCGTGACGTTCTTCGTCCCGGTGTCCGCCTCGTCGTCCCCCGCACCGCCCCCGGAATCCCGCATGAGCCCGGCGAGCGCGCTCTCGGACGTCTCGATCTCCCCCCGCAGCCGCAGCACCTCGGACATCAGCTCGGCCCGTGCCTCGTCCACCTCCGCCTCGGTCCAGGGTTCCTCACCCGCCCGCACAGCCAGCACCCCAGCGACCACCGTCGTACCTCCCTTCTCCGTGACGCCCTTGCGCGCCGTTCCCCCGGCAACCTTCCCCGTCTTCTTCGCCACCATGGCCGCGGCCCCTTCACATACCGTGATCTCGCACGCGAATCGTGCTGGGACGATAAATCGACTTCAGCCCACCGGCAACAGCGCGCACCCCCGTTCCCGCCCGCCCCGTATTCCATTGGGCCCCCTCCCCCGAGCCCCGTACACTGAGCGGAGCGGAAAAGCGTGGATGGGGACGAGTAGCGGCGAGTGCGGCCGAGAGCGACCCGGGGACGGTGGGAGCCCGGGGGCCAGCGCGACGCGAAGATCACCCCGGAGCCGCCGGAAGAAAGCCTGCGGGCGAGTAGACCCGGTTTCGCGAACCCAATGAGGGGGTCCCCCGGAAGACCGGTGGGCCAAGGAGGGTGGTACCGCGGGAGCGAAACGGCTCTCGTCCCTCCGACGGAAGGCAGCAAGTCCGTTGGAGGAAGCCCGGAGATGACAGAGCCGACGTACCGCCAGGTCCCCGCCCAGGTCGACCTGCCCGCCCTTGAGCACGCCGTGCTCGACTTCTGGCGCGAGCAGAAGATCTTCGCCAAGACGCTGGAGCAGTCCGAGGGCCGTCCGGAGTGGGTGTTCTACGAGGGCCCGCCCACCGCCAACGGCATGCCCGGCGCCCACCACATCGAGGCCCGCGTCTTCAAGGACGTGTTCCCCCGGTTCCGCACGATGCGCGGCTACCACGTCGCCCGCAAGGCCGGCTGGGACTGCCACGGCCTGCCGGTCGAGCTGGCCGTCGAGAAGGAGCTGGGCTTCTCCGGCAAGCAGGACATCGAGGCGTACGGCATCGCGGAGTTCAACGCGAAGTGCCGTGAGTCGGTGCTGCGCCACACGGACGCCTTCTCCGAGCTGACGACCCGCATGGGCTACTGGGTCGACCTCGACGACGCGTACGTCACGATGGACCCGGAGTACATCGAGTCCGTCTGGTGGTCGCTGAAGGAGATCTTCGACAAGGGTCTGCTGGTCCAGGACCACCGCGTCGCCCCCTGGTGCCCCCGCTGCGGCACCGGCCTCTCCGACCACGAGCTGGCCCAGGGCTACGAGACGGTCGTCGACCCGTCCGTGTACGTCCGTTTCCCCCTCACCTCCGGTCCGCTGGCCGGCGAGGCCGCCCTCCTGGTGTGGACGACGACCCCCTGGACTCTGGTCTCCAACACGGCCGTGGCCGCGCACCCCGACGTCACGTACGTCGTCGCGACGGACGGCGAGGAGAAGGTCGTCGTCGCCGAGCCGCTCGTCGCCAAGGCGCTCGGCGAGGGCTGGGAGACGACCGGTCAGACCTTCACCGGCGCCGAAATGGAGCGCTGGAACTACCAACGTCCGTTCGATCTCGTAGAGTTCCCGGCTCCGGCGCACTATGTCGTGAACGCGGAGTACGTGACGACCGAGGACGGCACCGGCCTCGTCCACCAGGCCCCCGCCTTCGGTGAGGACGACCTCAAGGTCTGCCGCGCCTACGACCTGCCGGTCGTGAACCCGGTCCGTCCGGACGGCACGTTCGGCGAGGACGTGCCGATGGTCGGCGGCGTCTTCTTCAAGAAGGCGGACGAACAGCTCACCGAGGACCTGAAGCAGCGGGGCCTCCTCTTCAAGCACATCCCGTACGAGCACAGCTACCCGCACTGCTGGCGTTGTCACACCGCGCTCCTCTACTACGCGCAGCCGTCCTGGTACATCCGCACGACCGCGGTCAAGGACCGGCTCCTCCAGGAGAACGAGAAGACGAACTGGTTCCCGGACACGGTCAAGCACGGCCGCTTCGGCGACTGGCTCACCAACAACATCGACTGGGCGCTGTCCCGCAACCGCTACTGGGGCACCCCGCTGCCGATCTGGCGCTGTGAGGACGACCACCTCACGGTCGTCGGCTCCCGCGCGGAGCTGACCGAGCTGACGGGCACCGACCAGTCGTCCCTGGACCCGCACCGCCCGTTCATCGACGACGTCACCTTCGCGTGCCCCCAGTGCGAGAAGACGGCGACGCGTGTCCCCGAGGTCATCGACGCCTGGTACGACTCGGGTTCCATGCCGTTCGCGCAGTGGGGCTACCCGTACAAGAACAAGGAACTCTTCGAGTCCCGCTACCCGGCGCAGTTCATCTCCGAGGCCATCGACCAGACCCGCGGCTGGTTCTACACGCTGATGGCCGTCGGCACGCTGGTCTTCGACAAGTCGAGCTACGAGAACGTCGTCTGCCTGGGGCACATCCTGGCCGAGGACGGCCGCAAGATGTCCAAGCACCTGGGGAACATCCTCCAGCCGATCCCGCTGATGGACCAGCACGGCGCCGACGCGGTGCGCTGGTTCATGGCGGCCGGCGGCTCCCCCTGGGCCGCGCGCCGGGTGGGCCACGGCACGATCCAGGAGGTCGTCCGCAAGACCCTCCTGACGTACTGGAACACGGTCGCCTTCCAGGCCCTGTACGCCCGCACGTCGAACTGGTCCCCGTCGGCCGCCGACCCGTCCCCCGCCGACCGCCCGGTCCTCGACCGCTGGCTCCTGTCCGAACTCCACACGCTCACCGCGCAGATGACGGACGCTCTGGACGCGTACGACACCCAGCGCGCCGGCAAGCTCCTGTCGGCGTTCGTGGACGATCTGTCGAACTGGTACGTACGACGTTCCCGGCGCCGTTTCTGGCAGGGCGACAAGGCCGCGCTGCGCACGCTGCACGAGGTCGTCGAGACGGTCACGAAGCTGATGGCGCCGCTGACGCCGTTCATCACCGAGCGGGTCTGGCAGGACCTGGTCGTCCCGGTCACCCCGGGCGCCCCGGAGTCGGTGCACCTGGCGTCGTGGCCCGAGGTGGACGCGGCGGCGATCGACCCGGAGCTGTCGAAGCAGATGGTCCTGGTGCGCCGGCTCGTCGAGCTGGGCCGCGCGACCCGCGCCGAGTCCGGTGTGAAGACCCGTCAGCCGCTGTCCCGCGCGCTGATCGCGGCGACGGGCTTCGACGCCCTGGACCGGGAGCTGCACGCGCAGATCACGGAGGAGCTGAACGTCTCGGCGCTGGCCTCCCTCAGCGAGGTCGGCGGTTCGCTGGTCGACACCACGGCCAAGGCCAACTTCCGGGCCCTCGGCAAGCGGTTCGGCAAGCGGGTGCAGGACGTCGCGAAGGCGGTCGCGAACGCGGACGCGGCGGCGCTGTCCCTGGCCCTGCGCGAGGGCACGGCGTCGGTGGAGGTCGACGGCGAGACCGTCACGCTCTCCCCCGACGAGGTCATCGTCACCGAGACGCCCCGCGAGGGCTGGTCGGTGGCCTCCGACTCGGGTGCGACGGTCGCCCTGGACCTGGAGATCACCGAGGAGCTGCGCCGCGCGGGCCTCGCCCGTGACGCGATCCGCCTGATCCAGGAGGCCCGCAAGAACAGCGGCCTCGACGTCGCCGACCGCATCGCCCTGCGCTGGACGTCCACCGACCCCGCGGTCACCGAGGCCCTCACCGCCCACAGCGGCCTCATCGCCGACGAGGTCCTCGCGACGGACTTCGCTCAGGGCACGGCCGACGACACGTACGGCGAGCCGTTCACGGACGAGGGCCTGGGCCTGGTGTTCCGGCTGCGCAAGGCGTAACGCGCGGAGCGAGGGCCCGGCTTCCGTCGCAGGGAAGCCGGGCCCTTCGCCGTCCCACCCCTCGACTCCCGCGCAACCCGCGTAAAAAGGGCGCGGCCCCGGACGAATCCGGGGCCGCGCCCTGAACGCTGCCTGTGTCTACGGCGTACTACGTGCCGTAGGGGCCTCTAGGGGCCGTCAGTTGTCGTCCTCGTCGATGAGGAAGCCACGCATCGGCGAGGGAGCCTGGCCCATCGGGGAGGGACCCTGCGGACGGACGGGAGCCATCGGCTGGGTCATCGCCGGGGACATCTGCTGCTGGCCACCGTAGGACGGGGCGGCGGGGGCGGGGGCACCCATGCCCGAACCACCCATGCCGGAGCCGCCCATACCGCCGCTCATGCCACCCATGCCCGCACCGCCCATGCCGGGCGCACCGGCGCCGTAGGACGGGGCACCCGCGCCGGCCGGAGCCATGGAGGGCGACGGGGACGGCGGCAGGGAGGCCGTCGCGGGGGTCCGCGGCGGGGCGAGGGAGTCGTCGGCCTGGGTCTCCAGCTGGCGCAGCTGCGACTCCAGGTAGGACTTCAGGCGGGTGCGGTACTCGCGCTCGAAGCCGCGCAGGTCCTCGACCTTGCGCTCCAGCGTGGCGCGCGCGGACTCCAGGGAGCCCATGGCGACGCGGTGCTTCTCCTGCGCGTCCCGCTCCAGGGCGTCGGCCTTGGCGCGGGCGTCGCGCTCCAGGCCCTCGGCGCGCGAACGGGCCTCGCCGACGATCTTGTTGGCTTCGGAGCGGGCCTCGGCGATCGCCTGGTCGGCGGTCTGCTGGGCCAGCGAGAGGACGCGGGCGGCGCTGTCGCCACCGGGGCCCTGACCGGGGCCGCCCATCGGACCGCCCATGGGGCCGCCCATCGGGCCACCCATCTGCTGCATGGGCTGGCCGCCCATCGGCTGGCCCATGGGGCCTTGGCCCATCGGACCGGGACCCATCGGACCCTGGCCCATCGGACCGGGACCCTGGGGACCCTGGGCGCTGGGACCGGCCGGAAGCTGCGGTGCACCGCTCGGCAGCTGGGGCGGGCCGCCCATGGGGCCGCCCATCTGCTGCTGCGGCGGGCCCGATATCCCCGCGGGGACCGGGGCGCCGGGGCCTCGCATGCCCTGCTGCGGCATCCCTTGCTGCGGCATCCCCTGCGGGGGCATGCCCTGCTGCGGCATTCCGGGCTGCATCCCCTGCTGCTGAGGCATGCCCTGTCCCGGCATCCCCTGCTGCGGCATCCCGGGCTGCATGCCCTGCTGCGGGGGCATGCCCTGCTGCTGCGGGGGACCCTGCTGGTCCTGCTCCGGGGGCTTGCGCATGTTCTGCTGGTTCTGCGCGGCGGCGCGGGTGGCCGCGGCGAGTTTGGCGCGCAGGTCCTCGTTCTCACGCAGGAGGCGCGTCAGTTCGGCTTCGACCTCGTCGAGGAAGGCATCGACCTCGTCCTCGTCATAGCCTTCTCGGAGGCGGACGGTCGTGAACTGCTTGTTCCGCACGTCCTCGGGGGTCAACGGCATCTCTTCACCTCAACGTTGTCTTCGGCATCGGCAAGACGGTAGGTCACATCGTTCACAGCCGGATCACGATCGAGATCAGGACGTAGACGATGATCATCAGTACGAAGAAGGACAGGTCGAGCGCCACGCCCCCGAGACGCAACGGCGGGATGAACCGCCGAAGAAGCTTGAGCGGTGGATCGGTGACAGTGTAGGTGGCCTCCAGAACGACCACCATCGCCTTGCCGGGTTGCCACGAGCGGGCGAACTGGAAGACGTAGTCCATGACCAACCGGAAGATGAGCACGATGAGGAAGACCATCAGCGCGATGTAGATGATGTTCAGGACCACGCCCATGTTCGGTGCTTCCCTCTCCCCTGCTTACGCGCACTCTGTCGTGTCTTGCCGTGTCTTGCCGTGTCTTGCCGTGTAGTTCCGGTTCTGCGTCTCAGCTCTGGTTGAAGAACCCGCCCTCTGCGATGCGGGCCTTGTCCTCCGCCGTGACATCGACGTTAGCAGGAGACAACAGGAACACTTTCTGTGTCACCCGCTCGATGCTGCCATGAAGACCGAACACCAGACCGGCGGCAAAGTCGACAAGTCGCTTCGCATCCGTGTCGTCCATCTCGGTGAGGTTCATGATCACGGGGGTCCCCTCACGGAAGTGTTCCCCGATGGTACGGGCCTCGTTGTAGGTCCGCGGGTGGAGTGTGGTGATCCGGTAAGGCTCTCGTTCGGACACGACCTTGGGCATGATCACCGGTGCGTTCTTCTCCAGGGACTGACGTTCTTGTGTGATGGACGCCACGGGCGCGATGCGCGCGGGACGGCCGGATTCGACGGTCGGCGCCGCCGCACGGACCACCGGCTCACGAGGGGCGGGGGGTTGGGCGATTCGCACCTCTTCGTCCCTTTGGGACTGATGTGCATTGTGCGACTGGTGGGACGCGTCGTGCCGTCGGTGGTCGCGCTCGGGTTCGTCCAGCTCGGGTTCGAAGTCGTCATCGGGGTCGAAGCCCCGGCCGTCGTACCCATCGTCCTCCACGAGGCCGAGGTAGACCGCCATCTTGCGCATCGCGCCGGCCATGCTCTGAGTCCTCCGCTCTGTGGTGGATCGGTTGACGACTGCCAAGTCCCGCGATCCACGTGGCCCTTGTGTCCGCCTCCTGGCGGGTAATGACCATATTTTCTACTGTGGTCCGACTTCCTGGCGACGTTACCCGAGCCGAGGACGGACTCCGAGTACCGCACTGCCGACGCGCACATGTGTCGCCCCGGCCGCCACGGCCTGCTCAAGGTCCGCACTCATCCCCGCTGACACCATGGTGGCAGCCGGATGACTTCGGCGCAGGTCGGTCGACAAATCCATCAACCGCTCAAACGCCGCCCGTTCACGACCGGCGTACTCACCGGTCAGCGGGGCGACGGTCATCAGCCCGTCGAGCCGGACCCCCGGCGAGGCGGCGATCAGCCCGGCCAACTCCTCGATCCCGCCCGGTCCGACGCCCCCGCGCTCACCGCGCCCGCTCACCCCGGCGTCCAGCGCGACCTGGATCAGGCACCCGACCTCACGCCCGGCCTTCCCGGCCTCCCTGGAGAGCGAGACGACCAGCCGGTCCCGGTCCACGGACTGCACGAAGTCCGCGTAACCCACCACGGAACGCGCCTTGTTGGTCTGCAACTGCCCGACGAAGTGCCAGGTCAGCGGAAGGTCCGCGCACTCGGCCGCCTTGGGCGCCGCGTCCTGGTCCTTGTTCTCGGCGACGTGCCGCACACCGAGCTCCGCCAGCATCCGCACATCGCTCGCCGGGTAGGTCTTGGTGACGACGACGAGCGTCACCTCCGACCGGGCCCGCCCCGCGTCGGCGCACGCGCGCGCGATGCGCTCCTCCACCTTCGCCAGGTTCCCGGCGAGTTCGTCCTTACGGTCCGTCATGCCCCATCAGTCCAACCAGACATATCCCGCGAGTCGCCCTGTGGTGCGATCGCGGCGGTACGAGAAGTGGTCGTGCGACTCCAGGGTGCACACCGGGGACTGCGCCCGGTCGCACACCCCGAGCCGCTCCAGTTGCGCGTGCACTCCGGCGGCGACGTCGACGGCGGGAGTGCCCCAGCTCGTCTCGGCGTGCGCCGCCGGTTCCAGCGCCGCGACCTCGGCGCGCATCTGTGACGGCACCTCATAACACCGGCCGCAGACGGCGGGTCCGGTGCGGGCGGTGATCCGGGCGGGCTCGGCGCCGAGTTCCGCCATCGCGCGGACGGCGGCTTCGACGACCCCCTCGACCATCCCGGGCCGGCCCGCGTGCGCGGCGGCGACGACACCGGCGACCGGGTCGGCGAGCAGGACGGGGACGCAGTCGGCGGTGAGGACGGCGAGGGCGAGGCCGCGCCGGGAGGTGACGATCGCGTCGACCTCCGGAACCGGCCCGGTGCCCCAGGGTGCGCTGACGACCTGAACGTCAGCGCCGTGCACCTGGTTCATCCAGACCACGTCGGCCGGGTCGAGACCGAGGGACTTCGCGGCCAGTTCACGGTTGGCCGCGACAGCGGCGGGGTCGTCACCGACCGCGCCGCCGAGGTTGAGCTCCTCATACGGAGCGGCGCTCACCCCGCCCCACCGGTCGGTGAAGGCGAAGTGCGCGCCGCTCACGCTCTCGCGCTGTCCTATCACTTCAGGAAGTCCGGTACGTCCAGTTCCTCGGCGGCGCTGTCCGAGTAGGTGCGGGACGGCGGGACCGGCGGGCTCAGCGGGGGCAGGTCGGCGACCGGCTCCGGGGCGGGTACCGGGTCCTCCTTGGGCGTCACGCTGCCCAGCGAACCGAAGGACGAGCGGGGCTCGGGACGGCTGACCGGGGCGGGCTCCTCGCGGCGGGTGGAGGCCGAGCCGATCACGTTGTCCCGGCGGGCGGGCGGCTGGCCGCCGTCGAAGCCGGCCGCGATGACGGTGACGCGGACCTCGTCGCCGAGGGCGTCGTCGATGACGGCGCCGAAGATGATGTTCGCCTCGGGGTGGGCGGCCTCGGAGACCAGCTGGGCGGCCTCGTTGATCTCGAACAGGCCGAGGTCGGAGCCGCCGGAGATGGAGAGCAGGACACCGCGGGCGCCGTCGATGGACGCTTCGAGGAGCGGCGAGGAGATGGCCATCTCGGCGGCGGCCACCGCGCGGTCGTCGCCGCGGGCCGAGCCGATGCCCATGAGCGCCGAACCGGCCTCGGACATCACGGACTTGACGTCGGCGAAGTCGAGGTTGATCAGGCCCGGGGTGGTGATCAGGTCGGTGATGCCCTGGACACCGGAGAGCAGGACCTGGTCCGCCGACTTGAAGGCGTCGAGGACGGAGACCTGGCGGTCCGAGATGGACAGCAGCCGGTCGTTGGGGATGACGATGAGGGTGTCGACCTCTTCGCGCAGCTCCGCGATGCCGTCCTCGGCCTGGTTGGCGCGGCGCCGGCCCTCGAAGGTGAAGGGGCGGGTGACGACGCCGATGGTGAGGGCGCCGAGGTTGCGCGCGATGTTGGCGACGACGGGGGCGCCGCCGGTGCCGGTGCCGCCGCCCTCGCCGGCCGTCACGAAGACCATGTCGGCCCCCTTGAGGACCTCCTCGATCTCCTCGCGGTGGTCCTCGGCGGCCTTGCGGCCCACTGCCGGGTTGGCGCCGGCGCCGAGTCCGCGGGTGAGTTCGCGGCCGACGTCGAGCTTGACGTCGGCGTCGCTCATCAACAGCGCCTGTGCGTCGGTGTTGATGGCGATGAACTCGACGCCCTTGAGGCCGACTTCGATCATCCGGTTGATGGCATTGACACCACCGCCGCCGACACCGATGACCTTGATGACTGCGAGGTAGTTCTGCGGTGCTGCCACGTCGAAGGCCTCTCGCCTCGAATTACGTTGCCGTCGGGCCCAGTTGCCTGTGCCTCCGACGGCGGATGCCGAATGGGACGGTCCGTAGCGCCGACCCGAACCCTAACGCTGAAGTTTAGGGTTACCAGTGTGCCTGTTCCTTGGAGTCTTCCGAACAGGACACTAAGTCGACAAGTGGCGCCCGTTCAACGAACACGCCGAACCTCCCGTTTTTCTTTTCACCCTATGTGATCAGCCATGTCGCTGCCCAACCAGGGTGCTGGCCTGCGCATATGTGCGTCAACTCCCCGATGACGCGGGGGCGGTGGGGACGCTCACGTCGAAGTGCCGGGCGTCCGGCGCCGCTTTCATGAGAGCACTGAGCGTGCGCGCCTTCGCCGCGCCCTTCTCGGAGCTGCCCCAGGCGACGGTCCGGCCGTCCGTCAGCTCCAGTGAAATATCGTCGTACGAACGCACTTTGACGGTTTTTGTGGTTTTCAGCACGGTGGGCGGAAGACTCCCGGCCGTGCGGACGGCCTCGCGGACGAGACGGTCCTCGCCGAAGCGGCGCAGGCTCGCGGCGGTGGAACCGGTGTTCGTGAGCGAGAGTTCCAACAGCGGGGCGCCTTTCGGGGGTTGGGGAACCGTCGCGAACCGCACGCCCTCGCCGTCGACTTCGGTGTATCCGCTCCCCCAGCGGATCAGCAGGACGGGGGTCCGCTCGGTCACCGTGAGGGTGACGCCGTGCGGCCAGGAACGGGACACGTCGACGTCGTCCACGCGCGGCAGGGCCCGCTCCAGACGTGACCGGATCTCGTCGGTGTCGATGGACACCAGCGGGGTGTCCAGGGGCACTTGGGCCGCGTCCAGGACCTGCTCCGGCGTCAGGACGTCGGTGCCCGAGACGGAGACGTGGTCCACGCGCAGCCACGGGGAGCCGTACAGCACCCAGGCGCCGCCCCCCGCGAGGAGTCCGGCGGCGGCGGCCGAGGCGATGATCACACGGAGCCTGCGCGGCAGGGGGCGGCGGACGGGAGGCGGGCCGGGAGGTCCCTGCCGACGTGCCGTGCCGCGCTCGGCGGTGCTGGGTCCTCCGGCCACGCTTGCCTGCCCTTCGTCGAACGCCTAGCGGCGCGAGGCGATCGCCTCGTACACCATGCGGACGAGGAGTTCGTCCGCGTCCCGGCGGCCGAACTCACCGGCGGCGCGGGACATCTCGTACAGCCGGTGCGGGTCGGCGAGGACGGGCAGGACGTTCTCCCGGACCCAGTCCGGCGTCAGTTCCGCGTCGTCGACCAGCAGTCCGCCGCCCGCCTTGACCACCGGCTGGGCGTTCAGCCGCTGTTCGCCGTTGCCGATGGGCAACGGGACGTAGGCGGCCGGGAGTCCGACGGCGGAGAGTTCGGCGACGGTCATCGCGCCCGCGCGACAGAGCATCATGTCGGCCGCGGCGTACGCGAGGTCCATCCGGTCCAGGTAACTTACCGGGATGTACGGGGGCATCCCCGGCATCTGCTGTACGTGCGGCAGTTCGTTCTTCGGGCCGACCGCGTGCAGGATCTGGATGCCGGCCTGCTGGAGCCAGGGCGCGACCTGCTGGACGACCTCGTTGAGCCGCCGGGCGCCCTGCGAGCCGCCGGTCACGAGCAGCGTCGGCAGGTTCGGGTCCAGGCCGAACATGTGGCGGGCCTCGGGGCGGGCCGCTGCTCGGTCCAGGGTGGCGATGGAGCGGCGCAGCGGGATCCCGATGTAGCGGGCGTCGCGGAGCTTGCTGTCGGGCGTGGAGACGGCGACCTGGGCGGCGTACCGGGAGCCGATCTTGTTGGCGAGGCCCGGCCGGGCGTTGGCCTCGTGGATGACGATCGGCACACCGAGCCGCTTGGCGGCCAGGTAGCCCGGCAGGGCGACGTACCCGCCGAAGCCGACGACGCAGTCCGCCTTGGTGCGCTCCAGGATCTGCTCGGCGGCCTTGATGGTGCCGCGCAGCCGGCCCGGGACGGTGATCAGCTCGGGCGTGGGCTTGCGGGGCAGCGGGACGGCCGGGATCAGCGCCAGCTCGTAGCCGCGCTGCGGGACCAGCGTGGTCTCCAGGCCCCGCTCCGTGCCCAGGGCCGTGATCCCGACGGTCGGGTCCTGCCTGCGCAGGGCGTCCGCGAGGGCGAGCGCGGGCTCGATGTGGCCGGCGGTCCCTCCGCCTGCGAGTACGACATGCACCGAAATTCACCGCTCTCCGGACGAACGTGCCGGGGCACGCCGTCGCATCGTGTTCCATCTCCGGGGTTCCCGGGGGTTCCCGCCCCGCTTTCTGGCCAAGCGGGTCTGCCGCATCGCGAGCGCCGCCCGCGCGGCGGGGTCCTCTCGCGCGAACGCGATCAGCAGCCCGACGGCGAACATGGTCGGCAGCAGGGCGGAGCCCCCGTAGGAGAACAGCGGGAGGGGGACACCGGCGATCGGCAGCAGACCGAGCACCGCACCGATGTTGATCACGGCCTGCGCCATGATCCAGGTGGTCACGCCTCCCGCGGCATACCTGACGAAGGGATCCTCCGTGCGTCCGGCCACGCGGATACCCGCATAGCCTAGAGCCGCGAAGAGAGCGAGGACCGACAGCGTCCCCGCGAGGCCCAGTTCCTCACCGGTGACGGCGAAGATGAAGTCGGTGTGCGCTTCGGGCAGTTGGCCCCATTTCTCCACACTCGCGCCGAGGCCCGAGCCGAAGATGCCGCCGGACGCGAGGGCGTAGATGCCGTGCACCGCCTGCCAGCAGTCCACCGGTCCCGTCTTGGGGTCGGTCGCGCCGATGCACTGGAGGCGGGCCATGCGGTTGGCGCTCGTCCTGACCAGGACGAACCCGATCAGCGTGGCCACCGACAGCACCCCCACGAACATCCGGGTGGGCGCCCCCGCGAGCCACAGCATCCCGAACAGGACGGCCGTCAGGATCATCGCCGTGCCCATGTCCCCGCCGATCATGATCAGGCCGAGGAGCAGGAAGGTCACCGGGACGAGCGGCACCAGCATGTGCTTCCACTGCGTGAGCAGCTTCCTGTCCTGCTTGCGGGCGAGCAGGTCGGCCCCCCACAGCACGAGCGCCAGCTTCCCGAACTCGCTCGGCTGGATCTGGAAGGTGCCGCCGATGGCGATCCAGTTCTGGTTGCCGTTGACGGTCTTCCCTATCCCCGGGATCTGCACGAGCGCCATCATGAACACGGCGCCCGCGAGGATCGGGTAGGCGAGCGCCCGGTGCAGCTTGACCGGCATGCGGGAGGCGGCGATCAGCAGGACGGCGCCGATGCAGGCGGCGAGGAACTGCTTGCGGAAGAAGAAGCTCCCCGGCAGCGACTTCTGGAGAGCCGTGATCTGGGACGCGGAGTACACCATCACGAGCCCGAGCACGATGATGAGGAGACTCCCGCCCAGGATCAGGTAGTAGGCGGTGAGAGGCCGGTCCCAGGCCTTTCTGGCGCGGGCGTGGAGGCGCACGAAGGGATTGTCGCGCTTACGGGGACCGGGTGCGACGGGCCGCCGCACGGCCCGCTGGACGGGAGGACGCCCGGTACGACTGCTGGACACGTGACGGCAACCCCCTGATTTCCTGGAGAACCCGCCCTCAGCCGCCGATCTCGCGAACGGCCTGTGCGAACGCGTCCCCGCGCTGGTGGTAATTGGTGAACATGTCCATCGAGGCGCACGCCGGGGCGAGAAGCACGGTGTCGCCCTCGGTCGCGAGGCCCTGGGCCTCGCGCACCGCCTGGAGCATCGCCCCAGTGTCGGTCCGGTCGAGGTCCACGACGGGTACCTCGGGCGCGTGTCGCGCGAGGGCCTCCCGGATGAGGGCACGGTCCGCGCCCAACAGGACGACCCCCCGCAGCCGTTCGGCGGACGAGGCCACCAACTCGTCGAACGCGGCCCCCTTCGCGAGCCCCCCGGCGATCCACACGACCGACTCGTACGCGGCCAACGACGCCTGCGCGGCGTGGGTGTTGGTCGCCTTGGAGTCGTCGACGTACGCGACGCCGGCCACGTCCGCCACGTGGGCGATGCGGTGGGCGTCCGGGGTGAAGGCGCGCAGCCCGTCCCGGACGGCCGTCGGCGGCACGCCGAACGCGCGCGCGAGGGCGGCGGCGGCGAGGGCGTTGGCGATGTTGTGCGGGGCCGGCGGGTTGACGTCCGCGACCTCGGCGAGTTCCTGCGCGTTCTGGTGCCGGTTCTCGACGAACGCACGGTCGACGAGGATGCCCTCGACGACGCCGAGCTGCGAGGGGCCCGGGGTGCCGAGGGTGAAGCCGATCGCGCGGCAGCCCTCCTCGACGTCCGCCTCACGCACCAGGTCCTCGGTGGCCTTGTCGGCGACGTTGTAGACGCAGGCGACCCGGTTGCCCTCGTAGACGCGGCCCTTGTCGGCGGCGTACGCCTCCATGGAGCCGTGCCAGTCGAGGTGGTCGGGGGCGAGGTTGAGGACGGCGGCGGAGTGGGCGCGCAGGGAGGGCGCCCAGTGGAGCTGGTAGCTGGAGAGTTCGACGGCGAGGACGTCGTAGTCGCCGTTCACCGCGTCCAGCAGGGAGACGCCGATGTTGCCGACGGCGGCCGTGCGCAGGCCCGCCGCCGTGAGGATCGACGCCAGCATCTGGGTCGTCGTCGTCTTGCCGTTGGTGCCGGTGACGCACAGCCAGGACGGCGCGTCGGGCCCGCGCAGGCGCCAGGCCAGCTCGACGTCGCCCCAGATCTCGACGCCCGCCGCGCGAGCGGCCGTGAAGAGCGGCTTGTCGGGCTGCCAGCCCGGTGCGGTGACGATCAGCTCGGTGCCGTCGGGCAGGGACGCGCCGTCGCCGAGGCAGACGGTGACGCCGAGCGCCCGGAGTTCATCGGCCTGCGCGCGCGAGCGGTCGTCGTCGCCGTCGTTGACGACGGTGACCTCCGCACCCAGCTCGCGCAGCACCTTGGCCGCCGGGACGCCCGAGACGCCCAGGCCGGCGA
Source organism: Streptomyces sp. S6 (assembly GCF_054880855.1). NCBI lineage: Bacteria > Bacillati > Actinomycetota > Actinomycetes > Kitasatosporales > Streptomycetaceae > Streptomyces > Streptomyces sp. S6. The sequence continues at coordinate 22,303 of NZ_JBTYMC010000063.1, forward strand.
CGACGACATGCTTTCCCTGCCAGTCGGTCACTTGTCCGCTGCCCATCCCGCGTAGAAGAGGCCGAGTCCGACGATGACGCAGATGCCCTGGATGATCCAGAAGCGGACCACGACCAGGACCTCGGACCAGCCCTTGAGTTCGAAGTGGTGCTGGAGTGGCGCCATCCGGAAGACGCGCTTGCCGGTGAGCTTGAAGGAGCCGACCTGGATGACGACCGACATGGTGATGAGGACGAACAGGCCGCCCATGAGGGCCACGAGCAGCTCCGTGCGGGAGCAGATCGCGAGGCCGGTCAGCACGCCGCCGAGGGCCAGCGAGCCGGTGTCGCCCATGAAGATCTTCGCCGGCGAGGTGTTCCACCACAGGAAGCCGAGGCAGGCACCCATGAGCGCCGCCGAGACGACCGCGAGGTCGAGCGGGTCACGCACCTCGAAGCAGGCGTTCGGGTTGGTGAGCGTCTCGCCGTTGGCACAGGACTCCTGGTACTGCCAGACGCCGATGAACGTGTAGGCGCCGAAGACCAGCACCGACGCACCGGTGGCGAGGCCGTCCAGACCGTCCGTCAGGTTCACGCCGTTGGACATCGCCAGGATCATGAACAGCGCCCACACGACGAACAGCACCGGCCCGAGGGCCCAGCCGAAGTCCGTGATGAACGACAGCTTCGTGGACGCGGGGGTATTGCCCCGGTTGTCCGCGAACTGGAGCGCCAGCACCGCGAATCCGATGCCGACGATCAGCTGTCCGGCCATCTTCGCCTTGGCCCGCAGGCCCAGCGAACGGCGCTTGACGATCTTGATGTAGTCGTCCAGGAAGCCGACCAGGCCCATGCCGATCATCAGACCGAGCACCAGTAGACCCGAGTAGGTCGGCGCCTTCCCGGCGATGAGCTTCGCACCGAAGTAGGCGGCGACCGTCGCGAAGATGAACGCGATACCGCCCATGGTCGGCGTACCGCGCTTGCTGGCGTGCTCGCGCGGGCCGTCGTCGCGGATGTACTGGCCGTAGCCCTTGCGGGCCAGCAGCTTAATCAGCAGCGGTGTGCCGACCAGCGACAGGAACAGACCAATGACACCTGCGAACAGGATCTGCTTCATCATCGGGCGGAGACCTCGCCCTCAGCGGCGAGCAGCGCCTCGGCGACACTCTCCAGACCGACCGATCGGGACGCCTTCACGAGCACGACGTCCCCCGGGCGCAACTCGCTGCGCAACAGGTCGACAGCCGCCTGTGCGTCGGACACGTGCACCGACTCCTCACCCCACGAACCCTCGTTGTATGCGCCCAGTTGCAGCCAGGCGGCTTCCCTGCCGCCGACCGCCACGAGCTTGCCGACATTGAGCCGGACGGCGAGCCGCCCGACCGCGTCGTGCTCGGCGAGCGCCTCGTCCCCGAGCTCGGCCATCTTGCCGAGCACCGCCCAGGTCCGCCGCCCCTTGCCCATGGCCACGAGCGCGCGGAGGGCCGCTCGCATGGACTCGGGGTTCGCGTTGTAGGCGTCGTTGACGATCGTCACGCCGTCCGGGCGCTCGGTGACCTCCATCCGCCAGCGGGAGAGGGTGCCCGCTCCGGAGAGCGCGGTGGCGATCTCACTGGCGGACATGCCCAGCTCATGGGCGACGGCGGCGGCGGCGAGCGCGTTCGACACGTGGTGCTCACCGTACAGGCGCATGGTCACGTCACTCGCACCGGAGGGTGTGCGAAGCCTGAACGCGGGCTGTCCGCTGTCCGTGAGTCGCACGTTCTCGGCGCGTACGTCCGCTTCGTCGCTCTCGCCGAAAAGGACCACCTTCGCCGACGTTCGGGAGGCCATGGCCCGGACCAAGGGGTCGTCGGCGTTGAGAATCGCCGCACCATCAGCGGGCAGCGATTCGACGAGTTCGCCCTTCGCCTGCGCGATCTGCTCCCGGCCGCCGAACTCGCCGATGTGGGCGGTTCCGACGTTGAGGACGAGGCCGATCTTCGGGGGCGTCAGCCCGGTCAGGTAGCTGATGTGACCGATGCCTCGGGCGCCCATCTCCAGGACCAGGTAACGCGTGTCCTGAGTGGCGCTCAGCGCGGTCAGCGGCAGCCCGATCTCGTTGTTGAGCGAACCCGGCGTGTACACGGTCGGCGCGTGGCTGCTCAGCACCTGGGCGATGAGGTCCTTGGTACTGGTCTTGCCCGCCGAGCCGGTCAGCGCGACGAGCGTCGCACCGAGCTGCCGTACGACATGCCGGGCGAGGGCGCCGAGGGCGCTCTGGACGTCGTCCACGACGATCGCGGGCGCGTCCACCGGACGGGACGCCAGGACGGCGACCGCGCCCGCGTCGACGACCTGCCGCGCGTAGTCGTGGCCGTCGACGCGCTCGCCGGCGAAGGCGACGAAGAGGCTGCCGGGACCGGCCTCGCGGGAGTCGCGGACGACGGGGCCCGTGACGCGCGCGGAGGTGTCCGGTATGGCGTGGATCTGCCCGCCGACGACTTCAGCGATCTCGGCGAGGGAGAGGGCGATCACAAGTTCATCCCTGGGTCTTCTGGATGGCTTCTCGAAGCACCTGGCGGTCGTCGAAGGGACGCACCACCCCGGCGATGTCCTGGCCCTGTTCGTGGCCCTTGCCCGCGACCAGCACGGTGTCCCCGGCGTGCGCGCGGCCCACGGCCGCCTCGATCGCCGCGGCCCGGTCCTCGAACAGGAGCACCTCACCGCGCTCATGGGCCGGCACCGAGGCGGCGCCGTCCAGCATCGCGGTGAGGATCGCGAGAGGGTCCTCGGAGCGGGGGTTGTCGGAGGTCAGGACGGCCGTGTCGGCGAGCCGGGCAGCAGCCGCGCCCATCGGGGCGCGCTTCGTGACGTCCCGGTCGCCGCCGCAGCCCAGCACGATGTGCAGCCGCCCCTTGGTGACCTTGCGCAGCGCCTTCAGCACCGACTCGACGGCGTCCGTCTTGTGCGCGTAGTCGACGACCGCGAGGTACGGCTGCCCGGCGTCGACGCGCTCCAGCCGGCCCGGCACGCCGGGCACCGCGGCGACGCCGTCGGCGGCGGCCTTCGGATCGACTCCGGCGCTCGCCAGCGCGACGATCGCGGCGAGGCTGTTGGCCACGTTGAACGGGCCGGCGATCGGGGACTTGGCGACGATCCGCGTCCCGTCGGGGGTGACGACCGTGAACTCCGAGTCCATCGCCCCGATGTGCACGTCCACCGCACGCCAGTCGGCGTCCGGGTGGCCCTCGGCGGAGAAGGTGACGACCGGCACCTCGGCCTCGCTGACGAGCCTGCGCCCGTACTCGTCGTCGTGGTTGACGACGCCGAGCCTGCTGCGCCGGCGCGTGAACAGCTGCGCCTTGGCCCGGAAGTAGTCCTCCATGCCGGAGTGGAACTCCATGTGCTCCGGGCTGAGGTTGTTGAAGACGGCGACGTCGAAGACGCAGCCGTCGACCCGGCCGAGGGCCAGCGCGTGGCTGGAGACCTCCATGGCGACCGCCTCGACGCCGCGTTCGCGCATGACGGCGAAGAGGGCCTGGAGGTCGGTGGCCTCGGGGGTGGTGCGCTCGGACTTGACGCTCTCGTCGCCGATGCGGGTCTCGACGGTGCCGATGAGCCCGGCGGGCTTCGGCAGGCCGCCCTCGACGAGGTAGGCGGTGGTGGTCTTGCCGGAGGTGCCGGTGATGCCGATCTGGAGCAGGCCCTCGCCCGGACGGCCGTAGATGTCGGCCGCCAGTTCACCCATCCGTCCGCGCGGGTCGTCGACGACGAGGACCGGCAGGCCGGTCGCGGCGGCGCGTTCCTCGCCCGCCGGGTCGGTCAGGACGGCGGCGGCGCCCTGGCTCGCGGCCTGGGCGACGAAGTCGGCGCCGTGCATGCGGGCGCCCGCGAGGGCGACGTACAGGTCGCCGGGGCGGACGGCGCGCGAGTCGTGGGTGATGCCCGTGACCTCACCGCCGCTCTCCGGCTGCCGCGCGCCCAGCCGGCCGGCGAGGTCCGCGAGGGGTGTCGCGGCGACCTGCGCGGGCCGGGGTGTCTGGTGGGTTCGGGACTGATCAGCGTGTGGCACGGCGGTGAGCGTACCGGGCCGACCCGCTCCGGAGCGAAGCGAGGACGGGTTCCCCGGGGCGGTCCCCGGATCGGGAGTGATCATGGTCACGGGCGGTTCCTGGCTGTTCGGCGCTGAACGGGAGGGGCGGGTCGTCTTTCACGGTGTGAAGGTCACCGGCAGGTTGGCGGGCTTCGTCCCGGTGGGCGGGACCTGGAGGGTCTTCAGGGCGAACTCCATGACCTGTTTGAAGATCGGCCCGCAGATCTGGCCGCCGAAGTAGCTGCCTTTCGTCGCGTTCTGGATGGCGCAGTAGACGGTGACGCGTGGGTTGTCGGCGGGCGCGAAACCCGCGAAGGAGGACGTGTACCCCTTGTACGTGCCGGTAGCGGGATCGACTCGGTTCGCGGTGCCCGTCTTGCCGGCCACCCGGTAACCGGGGATGCGGGCCTTGGTGCCGGTGCCCTCGCGGTCGTCGACCACGGACTCCAGCATCCGGCTCAGCGTCGTCGCGGTCTTCTGGCTGACGACGCGTGAGGTCTTCGGCGCGGGGGCGGGCGTGAAGCGGCCGTCGGGGCCTTCCGTGCCGCGCACGAGCGTCGGCTCGATGCGGACGCCGCCGTTGGCGATCGTCGAGTACACGGAGGCCGCCTGGAGGGCGCTCACGGACATGCCCTGGCCGAACGGGATCGTGAACTGCTGGGAGGTCGACCAGTCGGCGGCCGGGGCGAGGATGCCCCGGGTCTCGCCGGGGAAGCCGAGCCCGGTGGGCTGTCCGACGCCGAACTTGCGCAGGTAGGAGTAGAGGACCTGGTTGGCCTCGGGCTGCGTCTTGCCGAGCTGCCCGGTCGCGAGGATCGTCCCGATGTTGGACGACTTCGCGAGGACTCCGTTGAGGGTGAGGTACCAGGTCGCGTGGTCGATGTCGTCCTGGAACAGCCGGTCACCGCGGTGCAGCCGGTTCGGGACGGTGACCTGGGTCAGCGGCGTCGCCGCGTTCTCCTCCAGGACGGCCGCCATCGAGACGACCTTGGCGGTGGAGCCGGGCTCGTAGGCGTCCTGCACGGCCGCGTTGCCCATGTTCGCCGAGGTCGCGGACGACAGGTCGTTGGGGTCGAAGCCCGGGGAGTTGGCCATGGCGAGGATCTCGCCGGTGCGGGTGTCCTGGACGATGACGTAACCCCGGTCGGCCTTCGACTTCTGGACCTGTTCGGTGATCGCGTTCTGCGCGGCCCACTGGATGTCCCGGTCGATGGTCAGCTCGATGTCCGAACCGGGGACCGCGGGGGTCTCCGTCGACCCGGCCGTCGGCACCTGCCGTCCGCCGGACTGGGCGTACCGGATCTTGCCGTCCTGTCCGGCCAGCATTTTGTTGAGCTGCTGCTCGACGCCACCGCCGCCGACGCCCTCCGCGTTGACCCAGCCCAGTATCCCGGCGGCGAGGTCGCCGTTGGGGTACACGCGCTTGCTGCTGGGGACCGAGAAGACACCGCCGAGGACGTTCACGACGGTCTTGTCCGTGCTCGCCTTGGTCGCGAGGGTCGCCCGCAGGTCGCGGATCTGCTTCCAGACCTGCGGGGTCTGCCGGGAGGCCAGCTTCGCGTACCGGGACGCCGAGTTCTTCGGCCGCAGCTTCTTCACCAGGTCGGCCTGGTCCTGGCCGAGGATCGGGGCGAGGAGGGCGGCGGCCTGCTCGGGGCCGTCGTCGATCTTCAGCTGTTTCGCCGAGAACATCGTCGGGTCGGCGGTGATGTCGTACGCGTCCTCGCTGCTCGCGAGGGCGACACCGCTGCGGTCGGTGATCTCGCCGCGCTCGGCCGCGAGCACCTGTCCGACGTACCGGTTCTGCTCCGCCTTCGCGGTGTACGTGCTCGCGTCGACCGCCTGGACCTGGAGGAGGCGGACGACGAAGGCGGTCAGGACGAGGGCGAGGGCGACGCCGACCATGCGCAGGCGGGGGCGCGGGCTGCCGAGCCGGAGTGGCTTCGCGGGGGCCGGGGGGCGGGGGGCGG
>NZ_JBTYMC010000064.1:0-27710 GCF_054880855.1 Streptomyces sp. S6
CGTACGGTCGGGGCGTGCCTCGTCGGCTGGAACGACCCGCACGACTTCGGGCCCGACGAACGCGCCCTCCTCACCGCCTCCGCCGGGCTCGCCGGACAGGCCCTCACCCGCGCCCACGCCTTCGACGCCGAGCACGAACTCGTCGGCATGCTCCAGCGCCAGCTCCTGCCCCGCAGCCTGCCCCGCCTGCCCGGCGGCCTCGCCGTCGCCCGGTACCTGCCGGCCACGGCCGGTCTGGAGGTCGGCGGCGACTGGTACGACGTCATCCCGCTGCCCGACCACCACGTCGCCCTCGTCATCGGGGACGTCCAGGGGCACAGCACCGCCGCCGCGACCCTCATGGGGCAGATGCGGACCGCGCTGCGCGCCTACTCCACCGAGGGGCACCCGCCGGACGTCGTCGTCGCCCACGCCAACCGGCTCCTCCTCGAACTGGAGACGGACCTCTTCGCGACCTGCGTGTACGTCGACGTCGACATGGAGACCGGGACGGCGTGGTGCGTCCGCGCGGGCCACCCGCCGCCGGCCCTGTGTCACCCGGACGGCTCCACCGAGGTCGTCGACGACGACGGGGGCCCGCCGCTCGGGGTCCTCCCGCAGGCGGAGTTCCCGATGACTCCGCTGCGGCTGAGCCCCGGCACGGTCGTCGTCCTCACCACGGACGGGCTCGTGGAGTCCGCGAGCGTGTCCATGGACGACGGTTTCGAGCGCCTGCGCGCGGGGCTGGCCGGCGCCGACCCCGCCCACCTCGACCTCGTCGCGGACACGCTCCTCGCGAACGCGCACCGGGGGGACGACATCGCCCTGCTCCTCCTGCGCTACGACGGCATGGCGGTGAAGCCCCTGCGCGAGGGCTGGACCGTCTGGCGCGTCCCCGAAGCGGCCCGCCACGCCCGCCGCTTCGCCCGGCGCACGCTGCGGGGCTGGGGCGTGCCCGAGACGTCCATGGACGCCCCCCTCCTGGCCGTCTCCGAACTCGTCACCAACGCCCTCGTCCACACCGACGGCCAGGTCCGCCTCGACATCACCCTCCTCGGCCCCCGCCTCCGCCTGGCCGTCACCGACACCTCCCCCCGCACCCCGGTCAAACCGACAGGACTGAACTGGGAGGCGACCGGAGGGCGGGGGATCCTGCTGGTGGAGGCGGTGTCGGAGGCGTGGGGGACGGTGCCGGTGAGCGGGGGGAAGCAGGTGTGGTGCGAGATGCGGTTGGGGTGAGGTGCGGGTCCGGCGGGGGCTGTGTCGTCAGCGAGGTGCCCTCAGCCACTGGCTGAGCATCGTGAAAGCCTCCGGATACTCCGCCTTCCACGTGTTGTAGTTGTGGCCGCCGCTGCTCAGCAGTTGCGTGCGGATCTCCACCTGCGTGCCCGCGGCGGCCGCGACGAACTGTTCGATGGAGGAGGCGGGGCTCAGCCGGTCCTGGCGGGACGTCGCGAGGAAGAGGCTGACGCGCGCCTTCGTGCCCTTGACCATGTGGGTGGGGGAGTTGAGGCGGCGGACGGCGGGGTCGGTGAGGACGTCGGGGTCGCCGGTGAGGGGATCGGGGTCGAGCGCGGCACCCGCACCGAAGACCTTCGGGAACTGGAGAGGCAGCTTCACCGCGCAGAACCCGCCCGTCGAGTAGCCCGCGACACCCCACCCACCGGGCCCGGACAGCGTCCGGAACTTGGAACGGATCAGGTCGGGGACGTCGTCGGAGAGCCACGTCGCGACCTTGTGGTTCGGCAGGTCACTACAGTCCGTGTCGACACTCCCCGGGTTCACGACCGGCATCACGAGGATGAACGGGTGCACGGTCCGCTGCGCCAGCAGGTCAGCGAAGTCACCGGGCATCCCCCCGTGCTCCAGCCACGACTGAGGCGATCCCGGCACCCCGTGCAGCAGCATCAGCACCGGGAACTTCTTCGTGCGGTACGCGGCCTCGTCGTACTCCGGCGGCGTCCACACCAGCACCTGTCCGGACAGCAGCGACTTCTTGCCCCGGAAGTACGTGTCGAGCACCCCGCCCTGCGTGCCCTTGCTGAACTTGGCCCGGTTGACGGGCGGCCCCGGCATGGTGATCGCCGTGGCGTTGCCGGTGCCCATCAGGTCGTCCCAGGAGGCGTACAGGCCGTAGCTGTTGTTGATCCACACGGCCACCACGGAGATCGCGGTCAGCTGGCACACCCCGATCATCACCGCCTGCACGACCCACCGCACCACGCGGGGTCCGCGCACCCTCGCCCACAACGCGATGGTCACGACCACCGCCAGCGCGGTCGACGCGACGAGGACGACGAAGAACGCCGTTCCGGTCAGCGACATGACCACCTCCAGAATCCCTGAACTGCAAACTTTGCTACTTCTGTACCGAAGAGACGGTATACCGACTGTTCCTGTTCGCCATGCGTAGGTAAAGGATCATTCGGGGGTCGTGACGGAGGCGGGGCGGTAAAAGTGGAAACTTACTCATGAGTCATAAGTCTTGACGCTGTCTTGAAAGCACCCGACTGTAAGGGCCATGCCGAAGATCCGGGCCCGTCTGCTCCCTGTTCTGGTCGTCCTCTGCGGATTCTCGACGGCGCCGGCCTCCCCGGCCGCCGCCGCCCCTGTCCCCGGCTCCCTGCCGTTCGACGGCACCGCCCTCACCGTGTCGAACGGCCGCTTCGTCGACGGCGCCGGCCGCGAGGTCGTGCTGCGCGGCTACAACGTCTCCGGCGAGACCAAGCTCGCCGAGAACAACGGCCTGCCCTTCGCCTCCGTCGCCGACGCCAGGAAGTCGGCCCAGGCCCTGCGCGCTCTCGGCGGCGGAAACTCCGTCCGCTTCCTCCTCTCCTGGGCCTACGCCGAACCCGTCCGGGGCCGGACGGACGCCGCCTACCTCGCGGCGGCCACCGCCCAGATGGGCGCCTTCCTCGACGCCGGGATCCGCGTCTACCCCGACTTCCACCAGGACCTCTACTCCCGCCACCTCTTCAACACCGGCAGCTGGTACACCGGCGACGGCGCCCCCAAGTGGGCTGTGGACCTGGGCGGTTACTCCCGGGAGTCCTGCGGCATCTGCATCATGTGGGGCCAGAACATCACCCAGAACTCCGCCGTGCAGGCCGCCCAGTACGACTTCTGGCACAACAGGTACGGCCTCCAGGACAGCTTCCTGGACACCGCCCAGAAGGTGATGGCCCACCTCAAGCAGAACCTGACGGCGGACCAGTTCGCCGGCGTCCTCGGCTTCGACCCCTACAACGAGCCCTACGCCGGCAAGTACGACTCCGGTGAGAACAGCCGGAGTTGGGAGAAGAACGTCCTGTGGCCGTTCTACGTTAAGTTCCGCGCCCGCATGGATGCGGCGGGCTGGCAGGACAAACCCGCCCTCGTCGAACCGAACCTCTTCTGGAACGGCAACGTCAGCAAGCAGGAGGGCGGTCTCCTCGACGTCGGCACCCTCGGCTCCCGGTACGTCTTCAACACCCACTTCTACGACCAGAAGGCCATCTCCGGCATCCTGATGTGGGGCAACGCCTCCAACGGCCAGTACGTGGGCGACTTCGGCACCGTCCGCGACCGCGCCACGGCCGGCGGCACCACCGCGATCGTCAGCGAGTTCGGCCACCCCCTGAACGGCGTGGTCGCCGGCAAGGCGCCGACCGTCCTCAAGGCGATGTACCAGGCCCTCGACTCCCGCGTGAAGGGCGGGAACTGGTGGACCGGACCGGCCAACTCCGGTTCCGTGCTGTCCGGTTCGCAGTGGCAGTGGGACATCTACCACGGCCGCCACCGCGAGTACATGAACGACAACCCCGACAAGCTCGTCACCGCCGCCGACGGCTGGAACGACGAGGACCTCTCCTCCGTCCGCCTCGACGACTCCGGCACCCCCGTCCTGCGGCAGGACGCCCGGCTCCTCGACCGGGTCTACCCGAGCGCCACGGCCGGTACGACGCTCGCCTTCACCTACGAGGACCGCTCGCGGGACGGCTCGACCGTCCTGACCTGGAACCCGGTCCCGAGCACCCTGCCGAACGTGTCCTCGCTCGTCGGCTCCGGGCAGTACAGCGTGCTGGTGTGGCGCTCCGGCGGCGGCTCGGCACCCACCGAACTGCACCTCCCGGCGTCCTTCCCGACCGCGACGACCACCGTCGTCTCCGACCTCGGGACGGTGTACGGGCCGGCCCCCTACAGCGCCGCCACGAAGATCGGGGCCGCCGCCGAGCCCGGCGGCACGGGCAGCCGGCGACTCCTGCTGAACACCGCCGACTCGGGCACCCTGCACTACGCGCTGGTCACCAACGGGGCGAGCGCGCCGTCCGCCGCCGCGCTGGCCGCCGCGCGGACGGAACTGGCGAACTGGGTGGCGCAGAAGTTCGGTTGAGCACGCGACCGCGCCCCCTGGTCTCAGGGGGCGCGGCCGTCCGTGATCAGGACGGGCTCGTCCACGTCGCGGCGACGTGCCCGATCCGCACGCGCTGCGGATGGTCGCCCACCGGGACCGACGTCAGCTTCTGGCCGGTCGCGAAGTCGATCGCAGTGACCTGGTCCGCGCCGCTCTCCGAGATGACGCACGCCTTGCCGTCGCCGCTGACCGTCGCCCAGTACGGCTTGGAGGCGGTGACCAGCGGGCCCTCCTGGAGGGTCGTGCGGTTCACGACGGTCGCGTAGTCGTCCATCGTGCCCGCGACGCACAGCTTGCTGCCGTCGGGGCTCATGGAGAGGCCGTGGTGGCGGGAGTCGTTGACGAACGTCGTGCGGTCGTCGCTGGTCGCCGGGTTCTTCGGGAGGGTCTTCGTACGGGTGATGCGGTCGGTGGCGAGGTCGTACTCGAAGAAGCCGTTGAAGAACGACACCTGGAAGTACAGCTTCGACTCGTCCGGCGAGAAGACCGCCGGGCGGACCGCGTCCGAGAAGTCCTTCAGGCCGATCGCGTCCAGCTTCGGACGCATGTCGATGATCTTGACCTGCTGATAGGTGTTCGCGTCGACGACCGTGATGCGCCGGTCGCCCTTCGTGAAGTCCTGCCAGGGCGCGTCGAGGTTCGTGTTCACGTCCCCGATCGCCATGTTGTAGATGTACTTGCCGTCCTTGGTGAAGATGTTCTCGTGCGGCTTGTCGCCGGTCGCGAACTTCCCCAGCTGGCGGCCCGTGTCGATGTCCAGCACGTGCACGGTGTTGGAGATCGAGGCGGAGACCGCGACACGGGTGCCGTCGGGGGAGACCGCCATGTGGTCCGAGCGGTAACCGGACACCGGGAAGCGCCAGTTGATCGCCCCGGTGGCGAGGTTGATCGAGACGACGTCGGCGAAGCTGGGGCGGGAGACGACCACCGACGACCCGTCGGGCGTGGTGTACATGTCGTCCACGTACTGGTCGTGCCCCTCGCCGACGCCGTTGCGGATCGCCATGTAGTAGATCCACTTGATGGGGTTGGCGTTGATCTCGGCGATCCGCTGAGCCTTGTCGGGGATGACGTTGATCCGGCCGATCTTCGCGAAGTCGCCCGTCGACTTGATGACGTCGGCGGTACCGTCCCAGTTGTTCCCGACGAACATGACCTCGCGCAGGTCCGCCGCGTCCGGGGCGGCCTGTGCGGAGGCGAGGGGGGCGGCAAGGGTCAGAGTGAGAGCGGCGGCGAGCGTACACAGGTGCCTGGGTCGGACAGCAGGCATGGGGAGTGTTCTCTCCTTCGGGGGCGGTGACATGGGTGAACACGGCTCCGCCAGATCTGAAGACGTGCGGATTCAGACCTGACTTACTGGAAAGTAAGGAGGGGGCGGGGTTCGCCACAAGACTGCTGACACGACAAAATCGGCGCAGGCACGGAACAGAACGGAAGAGGAGGACCATTGGCGGGCAGGCTGAAAGGGCCGACCGGCCGGTACGGCGGGAGGAGCGCGGAGGAACGACAGGCGGAACGCCGCCGCCGGTTCCTGACCGCCGCGCTGGAGCTGTTTGGCGGGTCACCCGGCTACCGCAGCACCACGGTCGCCGCCCTCAGCGAGGCCGCGGGCCTGTCCACCCGCCAGTTCTACGAGGAGTTCCGCACCCTGGAGGACGTCCTCGCCGCCCTCCACCTCCAGGTCAACGACTGGGCAGAGGAGGCCGTCCTCGACACCTTCGCCGCCGTCGACAGCCTCCCCCTCGTCGAACGCGTCACCGCGATCTTCCGCGCCTACGCCCGCAACGTCACCACCGACCCCCGCCGGATCCGCATCACCTTCGTCGAGATCGTCGGCGTCAGCCCCCGCCTCGAATCCCAGCGCCTCGCGCGGCGTGCCCGCTGGATCGACCTGATCGTCACCGAGGCGAGCGCGGCCGCGGCCCGGGGAGAGGCCGTCGACCGGGACTACCGCCTCCCGGCAACCGCGTTCATCGGCAGCGTGAACGGACTGCTGCACGACTGGAGCGCGGGGTGGGTGGAGGCGGCGCTGGACGAGGTGGTGGACGAGCTGGTGCGGCAGTTGCTGGGGATTCTGCGGCCGGTGGGGGAGTGGCCGGTGCGGGAACCGCCGGTGGGCCGCTGACTCACCCGAGTCTCCCCACCGCCTCCACCACCCTCGCCACCCCGTCCTCCGCCCGCACCCGTTCCCCCAACTCCCGTGCCCGCTCGGCGAATCCGCGTTCCCGGGTGGCCCGCCTCAGCGCCCGCGCCAGCCGTTCGGCAGACAGCCCGCCCAGCGTCAGCGACTCCGGGGCCACCCCCAGCGACACCAGCCGCCCCGCCCAGAAACCCTCGTCGAACTGGATCGGCACCGGCACCGACGGCACACCCGCGCGGATGCCGGCCGCGGTCGTCCCGGCGCCGCAGTGGTGGACGACCGCCGCCATGCGGGGGAAGAGGAGGGAGTGCGGTACGTCGTCGACGGTGAGGAGGCCGTCGCCCTCCACCGCGAGATCCGCCCAGCCCCGCTGGACGACGCCGCGCAGCCCCGCCAGGCGCAGCGCCCGGGCGATCTCGGCGCTCAGGCCCGCCGGGTCGGGGACCGTCGCGCTGCCCAGGCCGATGAAGACGGGAGGGGGCCCGGCGTCGAGGAACTCCTTGAGACGCGCGGGGAGTTCGGCCGAGGTGTCGTAGGGCCACCAGTAGCCGGTGACGTCGAGGCCGGGGCGCCAGTCGGTGGGGCGGGGGACGACGAGGGGGCTGAAGCCGTGCAGCATCGGGCGGCGGGGCCGGCGCAGGCGGCGCGGAGGACGGGGGACGCCGAGGCGGGCGCGGACTGCCGGGAGGGCGGGGGCGAAGACGTGGTCGACGGAGCGGTCGACCACGTGGCCGAGGAGCAGGTTGAGGTGCGGTCCCAGGGAGCCCGCGGCGAGCATCGGAGGCGCGAAGTGGCGGGTGGCGGCCAGGGGTTGGAGGGGGAGATCCAGCGCCGGGAGGCCCAGGGCGTCCGCGACGGCGTGGCCCAGCGGGGACACGGACGCCGACAGCAGCAGCGCATCGCTCTCGCGGGCCGCCTCGACGACGTCGTCCGCCATCTCGGCGACCAGGGAACGCGCCAGACCCACCACGCGAGCCAGTTTGCCGAGGCCGCTGGTGCTGCGGTGCAGGGCCCGACCGCGGGCGGACTCCAGCTCGGCGCGGGGGTCCACGGGGAGGGCGTGGAAGGCCACCCCGGACCCCGCGACGAGGGGCTCGAAGCGGGCGTGGGTCACCAGGGTGACCTCGTGCCCGGCGCCCGCCAGGGCGTGCCCGACTCCGGTGAAGGGGGCCACGTCACCCCGGGAACCCGCTGTCATGATCGCGACTCGCACGATCGACAGTATGGCGGCGGGAGCCCCGAGAACGACCTACCGGAAAGCGCCAGTTCACCCGGTGAGCCGGGTCACTTCACCCCTTGCTGCCGGGCGGCGGCCTCCACCGTCTGCTCCAGCAGCGTCGCGATGGTCATCGGACCGACCCCGCCCGGCACCGGCGTGATCAGCGAGGCCCGCTCCCGCACCGCCTCGAAGTCGACGTCCCCGACGTTCCCCGCGTTGTACCCGGCGTCGATCACCACAGCCCCGGGCTTGACCGCGTCCCCGCCGATCAGCCGGGGTCGCCCGACGGCGGCGACGACGATGTCCGCCTCCCGCACGACCCGGGACAGCTCCCTCGTCCGCGAGTGGCAGTACGTGACCGTCGCGTCCCGGGCCAGCAGCATCATCCCGACCGGCTTGCCCAGGATCGCGCTCCGGCCGACGACCACCGCCCGCTTCCCCGCCGGGTCCACCCCGTACTCGTCCAGCAGCCGCACGATCCCTCCCGGCGTGCACGACACGAACCCCGGCAGGCCGAAACTCATCGCCGCGAACGACGCGAAGGTGACGCCGTCGACGTCCTTCTCCGGGGCGATCGCCTCGAACGCCGCCCGCTCGTCGACGTGTTCGCCCATCGGGTGCTGGAGGAGGATGCCGTGCACCCCGGGGTCCGCCGACAACTCCGTGAGCCTCGCGACGAGTTCGGCGGTCGTCGTCCGCGCGGGGAGTGCGACGTGACGGGACTCGATGCCCGCCTTGCGGCACCGGTTGCGCTTCATCCGGACGTACGTCACCGACGCCGGGTCCTCGCCGACGAGGACGGTCGCCAGGCAGGGCGGGGTGGGGAGTTGGGCCGCGCGCTTCGCCGCGTTCTCGACGATGCGGGCGGCCGGGGCGGTGCCGTCCATCAGCTGGGCCATCGGTGCACGCTCCTTGAGCGGTCGACTTCAGTGGTCGTCGCCCAGGCGCGCGGCAGGAGTTCAGCCGGGCCGCTCCCCGGTGGTGACCCACCTCAGCGCCAGTCACGGCCCGGGGACAGGGTAAACCAGGTGACCCGGGTGACGCGGGGAGTGAAGGATCACCGGCGATGGATGTTCTTGTCTGCGGCGGATGTGGCGCCGAACTCACGGTGCCGGTGGAGGAAGTGGCGCTGCCGGTGCATGCGGGGCAACAGGTGGCAGGCGGTGCTGGTCCACCTTCTGGTCGCGGCCGACGGTTGGATGCCTCGGTGTGGCTGTATCTGGCGTTCATGCCTCCCGACCGGGACGTGCTGCCGGTGCCGGCGTCCGGGGGGTTGCCCGAGGGGGTGTGGCGGGACCATCCGACGCCGGACCGTCCGTACCGCGTGCCGCTGCGGCCGGACCAGCGGGTGTTCCGGCGCCGCCTCGCCCGTCACCCGGCCGTGCGGCGGCCCTGGCTGCGGGCGGTCCACGACCAGGGGTGGCGTGGGGGCTGGGGTTTTTGAGGGTCAGCCCTGCGGCTCTTCGTCCCACGCCTGGATCATCGTCTGCCGCACGATCTTGCCGTCCCGCAGGGACACGGCGGACTCGGCGAGGACGCGGGTGCCGTCGGCGTAGCGGCAGGACTCCGTGTAGGCGAGTTCGTCGCCCTGGACGACGCAGTGTTCCAGTTTGTGGGTCATGTCCCTGCTGTAGACGTCGTCGAGCATCCGGGCGATCTCGGCGCGGCCGTGCAGGACGAGGGGGTGGCTGGGCTGGGTGTTGCGGTCGATGACGTGGATCTCGGCGTCGTCGGCGTACAGGGACAGCAGGCCGGCGGAGTCGGAGGACTCCTCGATTCCCCTGCGGAGGGTCTCGGTGTCGAAGGTGGTCGCGGTGCCCATGGTGATGACCTCCTGGGGAGGGCCGCGGGCCGAGACGGGGACGGGCCGTAGGGCCCCCACTCCTACGAGCGTCCTCCGCCGTCCCGGTCCCGGCAAGCGCTCAGCCTGTCGAGTGAGCGCCGCTCACCACCCGTTACCGGCCGGGTGCCCGGCGCGTTCCTGAGGGCATGATCTCCACTCGACGCATGCTTGCCGCCGCCGCTCTCGCCGCCGGGGTCGCCGGTCTCGCCGCCCCGATGGCGAGCGCCGCGGACGCCGTCCCGGCCGACGGCAAGGTCAACCCGATCGCCCTGCTCGACGACCTCGCCGTCAGCGACATCCCCGCCGAGCACCAGGACAAGATGCCCCGCGTGTCCAGCCAGGTCAGCGAGGTGAAGAAGCTCGGCGGCATCCCCAACGAGCTCGGCCAGCTGCACCAGCTCACCGACCTCGCCGCCCCCGTCACGGGGCTGCTGCCGGCCATCGAGGGCTGAACGCGCCTGGACAATGGCACAAGGGCCGCCCGGCCGGGCGGCCCTTCCTCATGCCGTGACCTCTAGCGCAGGAACCGGAACCCCGGCCGTGGATGCATCAGGAAATCGTGGTGGGAGATGTTCCACGCGTACGCCCCCGCCATCGAGAACGCCACCCGATCCCCGGCCCGCAGGCCGGGCGCCGGGACACCCCGGGCCAGTTGATCCTTGGGCGTGCACAACTGCCCGGCCAGCGTGACGAGTTCGCTCTCGGTGCGGGCGCGCGGCCACGGGTGTTCCCACTTGTCGACCGGCAGGACCACGCACGGCTGGTCGTGGCCCTTGGTCGCAGGGGTCCGCATGTGGTGTGTGCCGCCGCGCACGACCGCGAAGTCCTCGCCGTGGCTGCGCTTCACGTCCAGCACCTCGGTGACGTACCACCCGCAGTAGGCGGTGAGTGCCCGCCCAGGCTCGATGCGCAGCGTCAACTCCGGATGCGCGTCGGTGAGGTGAGCCAGCCCCTGCCCGTACGCCGCCCAGTCGAACCGCCGCTCGGGATCGCCGTAGTCGACGGCCATTCCGCCCCCCACGTTGACCTCGGCCAGCGGCACCCCGAGCCCGGTGGCCCACTCGACGACGGCCCGCGCGACGGCGACCTGTGCCGGAGCGTCGAGTCCGCTCGCCAAGTGGGCGTGGATGCCGAGGAGTTCGAGGTTCCCGTACGTCCCTGAGGCGAGCACGCGGGCGACGGACGCCGCCTGCTCGGGGTCCATCCCGAACGGCGTGGGCCGCCCGCCCATCGCGAGCTGACTGCCCGACAGGGACCCTTCGGGGACGGCGAGGTTGACCCGGGGCAGCACGGAAACCCGCCGCCCGCCCGCGAGTTCGGCGAGCATCCGCAGCTCCCCCTCGCTCTCCACGTGGAACCGCTCGACTCCGGCCGCCAGCGCCCCGGCCACCTCGTCCGGCGTCTTCCCCGGCCCTCCGAACGCCAGCGCCCGACCGGGCACCGCCCCCGCCACGTGGGCGAGTTCCCCCCCGGACGACACCTCGTACCCGTCGACGTACGGCCCCAGCGCCCGCAGGATCTCCGCCTCCGGGTTCGCCTTGGCGGCGTAGTACACCTCGACGCGAGGCGGCAACGCGGCCCGCACGGCGGCGGCATGGTCGCGCAGTGCCGCCAAGTCGTACACGTACGACGGAAGTTCGGTGGCGGGCAGGGTCAGGGCGTACTCGTGCACCCGGTTCATCGGACCACGCTCCCCGAGAGGTGCAGCGCCTTTGCGAGCGGCGAGGCGAGGCGTACGTACCCCGCCTCCCGGTCGGCCTTGCGTGCCCAGCGGGTCAGGAGGTTGGCCTTCGCGGGCAGCGGCACCCCGGCGAGGAGGGCGGCGAGCCTCGGCGGGCATCCCTCGCGCTCGGCGTACCGGGTGAGCGCCGACCGGACGCCCGCCCACAACTCGCCCTCCAGGGACGGGTGGAGGTCCGCCAGAGCCGCGAGCAGTTCGGCGACGTGGTTGACGAACAGGCAGTACACGACCCGGTCCCAGCCGCGCAGCGCGTCGTACGTCATGGGGTCCGCGACGTCCGGCGGGAGGGCGGCGAGCGCGTCGGAGTGGTGCTCGGGGAGCAGCTTGGTGCCCTCCAGGTCACGGAAGAGGACCTGGGCCGGCATGCCGGTGGGGCCGACGCAGACCAGGACGTTCTGGAGGTGCGGTTCCAGGACGAGTCCGTGGTCGAAGTAGGCGGCGAGGACGGGCGGGAGGAGCAGGTCCAGGTAGGCCGACCACCAGGCGAGCGCCGTCTCGGGGGAGCCGTCCGGCAGGAGCCGGGCGATCTGGGCGTCACCGGTCGGGAACTCGTCGGCGACGGCCGCCGCGAGGAGGGCCGTGGTGCCGGGGGCCAGCCGCCGGGGGAGTCCCTCGCGGACGATCACGCCGAACCCCTCCAGGAGATCCCGGTCCGGGGTGCCGCCCTGGCCGGGCAACGCCAGTGAACGGTAGGCGGGTTCACGCAGCACACCGGTTCCCGGGAAGCGTTCCGCGAGGTCGCGGAGCGCCGGATCGAGGAGGCGGGTCAGGGCCACGGCCCCCGTCAGCTCGTAAGTGCTGTTCTTGCGCAGACAGTTCGTGATCCGCACGTTCAGGCTGAACTTGAGGAACGTCTCGCCGTCGTACAGGGTCCGCACGGACGCCGTCGCCGCGAACTCCCGGCCCCCGGTCCCGAGGTCCAGGACGTCACCGTGCTCCAACGCGGCCAGCAGCAGGGGGTGTTCGCGCAGATGCTCGTACTGCCAGGGGTGTACCGGCAGCAGCCGGTACCCCTCGGGCGCCTCGCGCAGTCCGTCCAGCGCGTCGGGCGCCCACGCCTCGGCGCTCTCCTCGGCGAGCAGCTCCGGCCGGACGGCGAGGTACCGCAGCGGGAACGTCGCCCTCGCCTCCGGCGCGAACGCGGCCCAGTCGCGCGGGTCCCCGGTGCGGGCCTTGGGGGTGGGGTGGAAGCGGTGGCCGAACAGCAGCGACTGCTCGGACGCCAGGTAGGGATCGTCAACTGCCTTGCCGTGCACGCCTGTCAGTGCCGACGCGATCGCCTCGTGGCTGGAGGCGACCTGCGCGAGGAACTCGTCGTTGCGCACCCCCGTCCGCAGCGACAACTCCGCGCGGGTGAGCTCGGCGAGCCGGCGCCAGTCGATCTCCGCCCAGCCGTCGCCCTGTTGCTCGTGGACGGGACCGGTGAAGCGGTGGGCGCCGAGGAGGGAGGTGCGGCGCACGGCGACGCGCAGGAGGGCGCCCCGGCGGGGGAGGCGCAGCAGGAGGTGGCCGTCGGTGACGACACTCTGGTGCTCGGGCCCGGAGACCTCGCGCAGCAGACAGTTGAGAAGGGTGTGGGAGACGGCCTCTTCGGCGGACGGCAGAGAGGTGGTCGGTAGAGAGGTGGTCGGCAGTCCGGTCGTGAGGGAGTGCATCAACGGCTCCAGGGAGTGCGTGGTGCGAGGATGAGGACCGCGAGGGCGGTGAGAGCTGCGGCGGCGCCGCCGGTCAGTACGGGTGCCGCGGGGCCGTAGCGGGCGCTGCCCGCCGCGGCGGCGACACCGGCGGCGACCGCGCCGGCCTTGGAGAAGAACTCCAGCGACCCGAACATCCCGCCGGGCGCCCGCCCCCGAGCGCAGTCGGCGGCGAGGACGGAGAGACAGACGAGCCCGAGCGTCAGCCCGGCGCCCAGCACGAGCCGCACCAGGACCAGCGTGGCCAGCGACCCCGCCACCCCGTGCCCGGCGAGCCCCAGCGCGATGAGGACGAACCCCAGGCCGAGCCCGGCGAACGGCCGGTCCCGGAACGCGGAGTGCACCGGCAACGCCGTCACCAGGTAACAGAGGTGGGGCAGTGCGAACAGCACCCCGGACAGCGCCGCCGACGTCCCGGGCGCCCGCTCGTCGACCAGGGAGATCAGATACGGGAAGGAGATGACAGTGGAGAACACGAACGCGCACTCCAGCGCGTACAGCATCGGCAGGGACACGAGCGGCGTGTGCTCGACGGCCGACTCCGCCCGCTCGACGGCCTGTTCGCGCGGCGCCGGTTCCGGCAGCAGCGCCAGCAGCACGGCCGCCGTCAGCGGCAGGACGGCGAGGAGCGCGTACTGCCGGTGCGGTGACAGCCAGCCCGACAGCGAGCCGACCACGATCGGCGCCGCCACCAGCGCGGCCCGCGCACTGCCCTGCATCAGCGTGAGCGCCCGCGACAGCGCGGCCCCTTCGAGCGCCGCGCCCAGATAGCCGTTGGACGCGGCGAACGTCCCGCCCAGGATGCCCTGGAGGACCAGCGCCAGCGTGAACGTCAGCAGCGAGTCCGCCCACCCCGCGAGCAGGAACGCCAGCGCCAGCCCCAACTGGGCCCGCAGCAGCAGCCGTTTGCGGCCGAACCGGTCCGCGAGCCGCCCCCACAGCGGGGCGCCGAGCGCGCCGAACACCGTCGGCACCACGTACAGCACCCCCGCCCACCGCGCCTGGTGGTCCCCCAACTCCGGGAGGATCTCGGTGAGATACGGCGGCAGCCCCAGCGCGGCGAACGACGCGACGAAGTAGCACCCCGCCACCGCGTACACCTGCGGGCGCCCGAACTCGGGTGCCCGTACGTCCTGGGCGCTCATGAGCCGTCCCGCAGCAGGTAGTTGGGCCCGTCGGTGTAGTGCTTGTTGACGTCGGCCGCCCCGGACCGCTCCTTGCTGAGCAGCGTCCCGGCGGACACCATCGCCTTGACCGGCAGCCGGGGCGCTTCGAGCACCCGCTTGCGCAGCACGGCCCCCGCGTCCCCGCCGAGCCGCTCCACGGCCTCGGTGAGCCGGTTCCGGATCAGGTCCAGGATCGCGGGATCGGACAGCCCGAACGCGTAGGCGCCGGCGCAGAGATGGAGTGTGATCGTCGTGAAGACGTCGGCGACCGGACCGTCCTCGGTGGTGAAGGTCCGGGCGTCGTCGAAGGCGGGCCTGTGCCCCAGCCGTTCGGTGTTGACGCGCGGCCCGTCGTCGTCCTTGAACAGCAGCCGCATACGCCCCGGTTCGAGCACGACCGACACGTTCTGCTGGTGCGACTCCAGGGCGACGCCGTACCCGAAGAGGGTGGTGTGCCAGTCGAACAGGAGGGTGAACAGGGCGTCGAAGAAGGCGAGTCGGTCGCCCCCGTGGTACCGGTCCGCGAGATGGTCGACCACCAGGCGTCCGCCCGGAGCCTGAGCGAGCAGCGCCGCCAGCGGCACGGCCGTCTCGCTCGGCTGACGACGGCACAGCACCGCCAGCAACTCGTGCCCCGCGTGCATGTACGTCGTCTCGTCGGCGTGCAGCACGCTCTCCCGGAACCGGGGTTCCCGCTCCAGCACCCACTCCACGAGCCGCTGCCCCGCAGCCCCGTCCACCAGCGTCCCCGGCTTGATCGAGCGCTTGTTGCGCAGACCCAACGTCGAGGTGGCGAGGGGGAGTTTGAGGTGGAGGGTGGGGTCGGCGGCGACGGCGACCGTGCGCATGGAGAGGGTGGGGACGACGTCCAGATACGGGACGTCGGAGAGGGCGACGCCCGCAGGCAAGGCGTCGATGGTCAACGGGTGGACGGGGAACGGGACATGAGTCTCCGTCAACTCGGGCAAGCCCAGCGCTTCGAGCGTCGGCCACAGCGCGGGGAGCGTCCCGCTGAACGTGACCGTCTCCCGGGGTACCGCGACCCACCTCAAGGTGAAGGTGGGATGGAACTCGGGCGCGTACAGCCGGAGTTGCTCGCAGGAGAGCCCGGCACGCCCCCTCGCCGTCGGGTACACCGGGTGGTCGAGGCGGGCGGCGAGGGTGTCGAGGGCGAGGGTGGACCATTCGGCCGGGTCGGCGCCGTGCTGTGCGGCGAGGGCGTCCAGCACGGCCGTCCGCGTCTCGT
Source organism: Streptomyces sp. S6 (assembly GCF_054880855.1). NCBI lineage: Bacteria > Bacillati > Actinomycetota > Actinomycetes > Kitasatosporales > Streptomycetaceae > Streptomyces > Streptomyces sp. S6. Next base: position 15,422 of record NZ_JBTYMC010000064.1, read on the forward strand.
CGTGCAGCCGTACCGTCTCCTCCGTCTGCCGGTATTCCTCCGCGAACGCGTCGAATCCGGGCCGGTCATCGGGGGCGGCGAGGTCGCGCAGGGCGGCCAGGATGCTGGTGTGCGAGGTGAGTTCGGTGCCGTCGGTGCGCTTCAGGAGGGGGAGGCGGGCGGCGTGGTCGGCCTGGAAGCCGTCGGGCTCGACCGGCATCAGCAGGTCGGCCCGGCGGATCCACAGGCCGTCGGGGTACTCCTCCAGGGAGCCGAGGGAGCGCAGGCTCACGACGTCCTCGCGCAGCAGCGCGCTCAGCACCCGGAGCGTCAACTCCGCGTTCACGGCTGGATCTCCCAGCGCCGGTCGGCCAGGAACTTCGCCGAGACACGGTCCACGGTCTCCTGGTCGGTCCCCGTGGCGCGGAGAACTCCCAGGTAGTCGCGGTTCGTCCGGTACAGCGGGTGCGTCTCGCCGGCCTGCCGCAGCGGACGGTACGTCACCCGGACGCCGTCCAGGTCGAGTTCGGCCGCCTCAGGGGCCGAGACGAGCGTGCCCGCGCGGTCGGCGCAGGGGTACTCCACCAGGGCGGCGCCGTCGTGCCGGGCGCCGAGGTCGGCCGGGAGCGGGACGCCCAGGTGCGTCCGCAGGACGTGCTCGAAGAGCGGGATGTCCAGCAGACGGGCCAGCAGCAGGTCGCACTGGTCGCCGATCGCCCGGTAGTTGACCTCGATGAGCCGGGCCCGCCCCTCGTGCACGACGAACTCGGTGTGGCAGATCCCGAACCCGACCCCGAGGGCGTCGAGTTGGGCGAGGACCTGCTCGGTCACCGGCTCGGGGTGCGCCGGTACGAACGTCATCCGCTCCTCGATGAACCCCGGCGGGTCCGACAGCTCGGTGTGGAACCCGCCGAGCACGTGCCGGACCTGTCCGTCCCCGAGTGTCTCCAGCGTGTACAGCTCGCCGGGGAGGTACTCCTCGACGACCAGCACGCTCCCCGGCCGCCGGGCGAAGATCTCCCGGGACCGGGCCGCCAACTCCTCGGGCCCGGCCACCAGGACGACGTCCTCGCTGGCGACGCCTTCACGCGGCTTGAGGACACACGGGTACGGCGCCTCCAGCGCCTCCAGTGCCCCCGGCGCGACGGGCGCGCTGATCTCGGCGGACCAGACCCCGTCCCCGAGTGAACGCCGCATCTCCGCCTTGTCCTTGCAGCGCAGCGCGGCCCGCCAGTCCTTCCCCGGAAGCCCGAAGTAGGAGGCGGCGAGGGCGGCTTGGACCTGGAGGTGGTCGCTGTTGGTGAAGATGCCGTCCGGCCGGTGGTGACCGGAGATCCGGGAGACCACGGCCCGGAAGTCCCGTACGTCACACGCCAGGACGTCCGTGCCGGGGTAGGACTCGGGCTGGTCGGTGAGGACGGTCACGTCCAGCCCGAGCCGGGCGGCTGCGGGGAGGAATCCCTCGCTGACGGAATCGGTGGGGTTGAGAGCGAGCAGGTAGAGACGCATGGGTGGGGGTGCTCCCGCTGTGGATGGGGGGTGAGCGGTGTGTCCGGTCGCGTTACCGCGCGGCGGGCAGCGTGACTCCCGTGGCCTTGGCGACGTCCTTGAGCATCTGCTCGGCGGCCTGCACCCCGATGCCGGACATCCACGTCTCGTCCGGGACGTTGAACACCTTGCCCGCCTTCACGGCCGGCAGGGACTTCCACACCGGGTTCGAAGTGACCTGCTTCTGCTGGGTCTTGTCCGGGGTGTCGGCGGTCGTCACGAAGATCAGGTCGGCGTCGGCCTGGTCGATCTGCTCGGGGCTGACGTCCTTCATCGTCACCGTGGGGTCGTTGGAGACCTGGGAGGTCGGCCGGGCGAAGCCGATGTCCTTCAGGACGACGCCGCTGTAGGAGTTGGTCTGATACAGGCGCGTCGGACCGGCGATGAACCGGACGACGGACACGACGGGCATCTTCCCGCCGTCCTTCTTCTTGATCTCCGCGCCGAGCGCGGCGGCCTGCGTCTCGAACTTCTTCAGCGCGGCGGCGGCCTCGGACTCCAGGCCCAGCGCCTCGGCGTGCACCGCGAGGTTCTGCTTCCAGACGCCACCGGTGGTCGCGGTGAACACGGTCGGCGCGATGGCGCTGAGCTTGTCGTAGATCTTCTCGTGCCGGACCTTGGAGGACAGGATCAGGTCGGGCTTGAGGGCGGCGATCTTCTCCAGGTTCGGCTCCAGGGAGGGGCCGACGTCCTGGGTGCCGCTCAGCTCGCCCTTGAGGTAGGACGGGAACCCGCCCTCGGTCTTGAAGTGCGGGGGGACCGCGCCGACGGGGTCGATCCCGAGGAGCGTCACGTCGTCCAGCTCGCCCGTGTCGAGGACGACGACCCGCTTCGGCTTCGAGGGGATCTTCACGTCGCCCATGGCCGTCTTGACGGTTCGGGGGAACCCGGCGGAGGCGCCGGGCGTGGCGTCGGCGGCGGCCTTGGACGCGTCGTTTCCGCCGTCCTTGCCGCCGCCGCAGCCGGTCAGCACGAGGGCACCGAGGACGACGGCGGCCGAGGCGGCCTTGAGACGGCTGTTTCCGGGCAGGGCGGAGCGCAGGGTGAACACGGGGGTGATCCTTCTGTGGTGGGAGGGTGGGTCAGTCGCGGGTCACGGCGTGGTGCCGGGCCGCACTGCTCTTCGGAACGACCAGCGGGGTGCCGGTCTCGGGGTCGGGGACGATGCGGCAGTCGACGTCGAACACGGACTTCACGAGGTCCGCGTCGAGGATGTCGGCGGGCGCTCCGGCGGCGGCGAGGCGGCCGTCCTTGAGGACGACCATGTGGTCGGCGTACCGGGCGGCCTGCCCGAGGTCGTGCAGGACCATGACGACGGTCCGCCCGGCGTCCGCGTGCAGCGCGGAGACCAGGTCGAGGACGTCGAGCTGGTGGCGCAGGTCCAGGAACGTCGTCGGCTCGTCCAGCAGGAGCAGCTCGGTGTCCTGGGCCAACGCGAGGGCGATCCAGGCGCGTTGGCGCTGGCCGCCGGAGAGCCGGTCGACGGGGTGGTCGCGCAGCGGCGTCGTGCCGGTGCGCTCCAGGGCGTCGTCCACGGCCTTCTGGTCGGCGGCCGACCACGGGCTCAGGAGCCGCTGATGCGGGTAGCGGCCGAGGCGGACCAGCGCCTCGACGGTGATCGACTCGGGGGTCACCGGTTGCTGCGGCAGCAGGCCCATGCGGCGGGCCAGGGTGCGCGCGGCCATGCGGTGGATGTCGGCGCCGTCGAGGGTGACGGTCCCGGCGGCCGGGGCGAGGAGACGGCTCAGGCCGCGCAACAGGGTCGACTTCCCGCAGGCGTTGGGGCCGACGATCGCGGTGACGGCCCCGCCGGGGAGGGTGAGATCGAGGTTGTCGACGACGGTCCGGTCGCCGTAGCGCAGCCCGAGACCCTGAGTGGTGAGCTGATTCGTCATCAGGAGTTCCTGTTCAAGGGTCACGGGCGCGCGGCCACGGGCGAGGACTGGCGGAGCATCAGCACCAGGAGCCAGGGCGCCCCCAGGGTCGCGGTCACGGCGCCGACGGGCAGCCCCTCGACCGGCAGGAGATGCTGGACGACCAGGTCGGAGGCCAGCAGCAGGACCGCCCCGGTGAGCGCGGCCAGCGCGAGCGTCACGGCCGTCGGCGGCCCGGTCAGGAACCGCACGATGTGCGGCACGGCGAGCGCGACGAAGGTGATCGGACCGGCGAGCGCGGCGGCCAGGGACGCCAGGACGACGGCCAGGACGAGGAGTTGGAGCCGCGCCCGCGAGGTGTTCAGCCCGAGGGCGCCCGCCGAGTCGTCCCCGAGGTCCAGGACCGCGAGCCGCCGGTTCATCACCAGCGCCACCACCAGCGCGAGGAGCATGGCCGACGCCCCGCCCCCCACCTCGTTCCAGGTCCGGCCGTACACCGACCCGGTCGTCCACTGGATCGCCGAGCCCGCGAGCTCCGCCGGGAAGCGCACGATCATCAGGTTGACGGCCGCCGCCAGCGCCGCCTGCACGGCGAGGCCGGTCAGGACCAGGCGGGTGACGGCGAGTCCGCCGCCCCAGTTGAAGACGCCGAGCAGCAAGGCCGAGAGGAGACCGCCGCCGAGCGCGCCGAGCGGGATCAGGGTCTGGGCGGCGCCGGCCGCGAGGAGGGCCACCGCGCCGAGGGAGGCGCCGCCGGTGACACCCATGACGTCCGGTGAGGCGAGCGGGTTGCGGAACAGGCGTTGCAGCACGCACCCGGCCGCACCCAGCCCGGCGCCCGCCACGATCGCCGCGAACGTGCGGGGCGCCCGGAACTCCTGGACGACCAGGACGTCCCCGGAGTCCCCGAGCCCGAACAGCGCGCGCAGCGCGGTCGTCGCGGGGATGGCCATGGTGCCGGTGGTGAGAGACAGCGTCAGCAGCGTGAGGAGCGCGGCCAGTCCGAGGCCCGCGAAGAGCAGGACGCGTCCGCGCCGGGTCAGCGTGGTCATCGGGTGGCCTTCCGCGCGAGGAGGGCCAGCAGGGGGGCGCCCAGGAACGCCGTCACGATGCCGACCTCCAGCTCCGAGGGGCGGATCACCAGACGGCCGAGGACATCGGCGGACAGCAGCAGCAAGGGGCCCGCGATCAGACAGCCGGGCAGCAGGAGGCGGTGGTCGCCGCCGAGGAAGGGGCGGACGAGGTGGGGCGCGGCCAGACCGATGAAGGCGACCGGGCCCGCGACGGCGACGGAGGACCCCGCGAGGAGGACGACCGCGAGCCCGCCGAGGAGCCGGATCCGGCCCACCGGCACACCCAGCGCCGCCGCCGCGTCGTCGCCCAGCGCAAGGGTGTTGAGCGCGGGGGAGACGGCCAGCGCGAGGAGCAGGCCGAGCAGGAGCGTCGGCAGGACCTGCCACAGCGCGGACAGCGGGCGCTCCGCGAGGGACCCGGCGAGCCAGAAGCGGGCCTCGTCCAGGGTGCGTTGGTTCAGGAGCATCACGGCGGCCGTCCAGGACAGCAGGACCATCCGCAGGACGGTGCCGCCGAGCGCGAGGTGCAGGGGGTTCAGGTCACCGGACCGCCGTGCCAGCGCCTGCGCGAACAGGGCGGCCGCTGCGGCGCCGGTGAAGGCGAACCAGACGTACTGGAGGGGGTTTTCGAGCCCCAGCGCGTAGATCGCGACGACGACCGCGAACCCCGCACCCGCGTCGATGCCGAGCGTGGTGGGCGAGGCGATCGGGTTGCGGGTGACGCCCTGGACGACGGCACCGGCGGCGCCGAGCGCGGCGCCGACGAAGAGGCCGATCACCGTGCGCGGCAGGCGCAGTCCGGTCACGACGAGCGCGTCACGGCCGTGCGCGTCGCCGAACAGGGCGCCGGTCACGGTCGACAGGGGGACCGAGCGGGCGCCGAGCGCGAGGCTCAGCGCGGTGCACAGCACCAACGCGCCGATGCCCAGGGCGAAGAAGGAGAGGTGCCGGAAGGCACGGGAGGGAACACCTGTGGGTGGTGTGCCCAGACGGGTCGCAGTCACGAGGGGTGAGCTTAGGTTAGGCTTCCTTTAGTTTTCAACCGGCTGTGAGATCCGCCGCACTCGTTGTTGCGATCTTCACACCTTACGTCGCGGTTGGGAACACCCCCGGCTGGACACCCTCGACCCGTGGAGCCCCCCATGCCCGTCCTCGACGTCCTGCGCAGGCTCACCGACCTGTGCGACGTCCTCGACGTCCACGTCACCGACGGCGAACTGACCGGCGTCGACCTCCTCACCGACCCCGGCGCCTTCGTCGACGCCGAGGCCGCCCGCATCGAGACCCGCTACGGCGTCCGCGTCCCCACCCACGTCGCCGCCTCCCGCGCCCTGCACGACTACGCCTGGTCCGCCGCCCTGTTGACCACCGGCCCCTGGTTCCTCGACGGCCGGATCCCCCTCGTCCGCCCCGAGGACGTGCGCGCCAACGACGCCTCCTATCTGGTGCGCCCCACCGGACAGTTCCTCGACGACACCGACCCCCGCACCGCCGTCGCCGCCCACATGACGCCCGTCCTCGACGCCCTCGCCCCCTTCACCCGGCGCGGCGCCCGCGCCCTGTGGGGCATGGTCGGCGACGACCTCGTCTCCGGACTCTGGTACCTGGGCCGGACGTTGGGCCGCGAGGACGACGGCATCCGCGCCGCCGCCGAAGCCCTCCCCGGCCCGATCACCCCCTACCCGGCGGGCGCCGGCTTCCGCGACCTGACCGCCACGGACGGCAGTCGCCACCCCACCCGCACCCGCGCCGGCTGCTGCATGTTCTACGCGATCCGCCCCGCAGAGGCGTGCGCCACCTGTCCGCGCACCTCCGACGCCGAACGGCTGCGCAGAATCGGCTAGTTCATTGCTTGCGGAGGTGAATCCTCCGCTGCCAGGAACTGGGTGGCCGCCAGCTCCGCGTACAGCGGGTCGGCGCCCACGAGTTCACGGTGTGTACCCACCGCGCGGACCCGGCCCGCGTCCATGACGACGATCCGGTCCGCCGTCGTCACCGTCGACAGGCGGTGCGCGACGACGAGGACGGTCGTCGAGCGGGCCACATCGGCGACGGTGTCCCGGAGGGCCGCCTCGTTCACCGCGTCCAGCTGGGAAGTCGCCTCGTCGAGCATCAGCAGCCGGGGACGGCGCAGCAACGCCCGGGCGATCGCGACCCGTTGACGCTCACCGCCGGACAGCTTCGTCCCCCGGTGCCCGACCAGGGTCTCCAGACCCTGGGGGAGCCGCTCGACCAGCCCGTCCAGCCGGGTCGTCTTCAGTACGCCCCGCACGGCGTCGTCGTCCGCGTCCGGATTGCCGAGGCGGAGGTTGTCCAGCAGGGAACCGGACAGGACCGGCGCGTCCTGCTCCACGTACCCGATGGCCGACCGGAGTTCGGGCAGATCCCACTGTGCGAGGGGGCGGCCGTCCAGGGTGACGACGCCCTCCTCGGGGTCGTAGAACCGCTCGATCAGCGAGAACACCGTCGTCTTGCCCGCGCCCGACGGGCCGACGAACGCCGTCATCCCGCGCGGCGGCACCGCGAACGTCACGCCGTGGTGGACGAGCGGCAGGTCGTCGGCGTACCGGAAGCGGACGTCCGTGAAGGACACCGAGGCCGGCTGCGCGTCGGACGCGGGCAGCGGGGCCGGGCGGGAGACCGGCTCGGCGGGCAGCGCGAGGGCCTCCTGGATCCGGGTCAGGGCCGCCGAACCCGTCTGGTACTGGGCGACCGCACCCACCAATTCCTGGATGGGCGACATGAGATAGAAGACGTACATCAGGAACGCCACCAGCGTCTCGATCCCGATCGCCCCCGTCGCGACCCGCGCCCCGCCCACCGCGAGGACGGTGATGAACGCGACCTGGATCGCGAGCCCCGCCGTGTTCCCGGCCGCCGCCGACCACATCGCCGCCCGCACGCTCTGCCGCCACGACTCCTCCGCCGCCGCGTGCAACGCCTTCTCCTCACGGTGCTCCGCCCCCGACGCCTTCACCGTCCGCAGCGCGCCCAGCACCCGCTCCAGGGAGGCCCCCATCACCCCCACCGCGTCCTGCGCCTGACGGCTCGCCCGGTTGATGCGCGGCACGAACAGCCCGATCACCAGCGCCGTGCACACCACCACCCCCAGCGTCACCGCCAGCAGCACCCCGTCCACGAACCCCATCACCACGACCGTCGCCACCAGCGTCAGCCCGCCCGTCCCGAACCCCACCAGCGAGTCCGTCGTCACCTCCCGCAGCAGCGTCGTGTCCGAGGTGATCCGCGCCATCAGATCCCCCGGCTCGGTCCGGTCCACCGCCGTGATCCGCAGCCGCAGCAGGTACGACGACAACGCCTTGCGTGCCCGCAGCACCACCGACTCGGCGGTCCGCCGCAGCACGTACGAACCCAGCGCGCCCAGCGCGGCGTTGAGCACCACGAGCCCGGTCATCAGACCCAACGCACCGGCTATCGGCCGGTCGTCGGACAGGTCGGCTATCAACTTCATCGCGACGAGCGGCAGAAGAAGGCCCGTCGCGCCGGTGAGGAGGGAGAGGGCCGCTCCGCCGAGCAGCGTCCAGCGGTGCGGGCGGACGTACGCGAGGAGGAGTCGCCAGGGAGGTGTGGTCACCCGCCCAGGCTACGGTGGCGCGATGGGGTGCCGGGGTGATCACCTACGCGTAGGGTCGGGGGTGGGACGAAAGCGCCGAGGAAAGGGCAGCCCCATGGCACAGGAAGTGCGCGGAGTCATCGCGCCGGGCAAGGACGAACCGGTACGGGTCGAGACGATCGTCATCCCCGACCCCGGGCCCGGAGAGGCCGTCGTCCAGATCCAGGCGTGCGGGGTCTGCCACACCGACCTGCACTACAAGCAGGGCGGCATCAACGACGAGTTCCCGTTCCTCCTCGGGCACGAGGCGGCCGGGGTCGTGGAGTCGGTGGGGGAGGGGGTGACCGACGTCGCTCCCGGGGACTTCGTGATCCTCAACTGGCGTGCGGTGTGCGGGAACTGCCGGGCCTGTCTGCGCGGGCGCCCGTGGTACTGCTTCAACACCCACAACGCCAAGCAGCGCATGACCCTCGCGTCGACGGGCCAGGAGCTGTCCCCGGCCCTCGGGATCGGGGCGTTCGCGGAGAAGACCCTCGTCGCCGCCGGGCAGTGCACCAAGGTCGACCCGTCGGTGTCGCCCGCCGTCGCCGGGCTCCTCGGCTGCGGGGTGATGGCCGGGATCGGTGCCGCCATCAACACCGGGAACGTCGGCCGGGGTGACACGGTCGCCGTCATCGGCTGCGGCGGCGTCGGGGACGCGGCGATCGCCGGGGCGAACCTGGCCGGTGCCTCGAAGGTCATCGCCGTCGACATCGATCCGCGCAAGCTGGAGACCGCGCGGAAACTCGGCGCCACCCACACCGTCAACTCCAAGGAGACGGACGCCGTCGAGGCGATCCGGGAGCTGACCGGCGGGTTCGGGGCGGACGTCGTGATCGAGGCGGTCGGCCGGCCGGAGACGTACAAGCAGGCTTTCTACGCACGGGACTTGGCGGGGACGGTCGTCCTCGTCGGGGTGCCCACGCCCGAGATGAAGCTCGAACTCCCCCTGCTGGACGTGTTCGGGCGCGGCGGCTCCCTCAAGTCGTCCTGGTACGGGGACTGCCTGCCCTCCCGGGACTTCCCGATGCTCATCGACCTGCACCTCCAAGGGCGCCTGCCGCTCGACGCGTTCGTCACCGAGACGATCCAGCTCGACCAGGTGGAGCAGGCGTTCGAGCGGATGCACCACGGTGACGTCCTGCGCTCGGTGGTGGTCCTCTGATGGCCGCGCGCATCGAACGCCTCGTCACGTCGGGGCAGTTCAGCCTCGACGGGGGCACCTGGGACGTCGACAACAACGTGTGGATCGTCGGCGACGACCATGAGGTGATCGTCATCGACGCCGCGCACGACGCGCAGGCCATCGCCGAGGCCGTCGGCGACCGGCGGCTCACGGCGATCGTCTGCACCCACGCCCACAACGACCACGTCGGCGCGGCCCCCGCGCTCGCCGACCTCACCGGCGCCCGGATCTGGCTGCACCCGGACGACCTCCCCCTGTGGAAGCTCACCCACCCCGACCGCGACCCCGACGAGCACCTCGCCGACGGCCAGGTCATCGAGGCCGCCGGCGCGGACCTGCGGGTCATCCACACCCCGGGACACGCGCCGGGCGCGGTCTGCCTGTACGACCCCGCGCTGGGCGCCGTCTTCACGGGCGACACGCTGTTCGCGGGCGGGCCGGGCGCCACCGGGCGGTCGTACTCCCACTTCCCGACGATCATCGACTCGATCCGCGACCGGCTCCTCACGCTCCCCGGGGAGACCCGGGTGCTGACCGGGCACGGCGACGAGACGACGATCGGGGCGGAGGCCCCGCAGCTGGAGGAGTGGATCGCGCGAGGTCACTGACCTCCTCGCGGAAATTCTGAGACTCGCCGGAAAAGGCGACAGAAGGTGTCCGGCTTCCTCGAAACCATGGCTGTCATGGAGAACAAGAAGCCGGACACCGCCCCCCTGCACAACAAGATCGCCCTCGTCGCCGGAGCCACCCGAGGCGCGGGCCGAGGCATCGCCGTCGAACTCGGCGCGGCCGGCGCCACCGTCTACGTCACCGGACGCAGCACCCGCGCCCAGCGCTCCGAGTACGACCGCCCGGAGACCATCGAGGACACCGCCGACCTCGTCACCGAGGCGGGCGGCACCGGGATCGCGGTGCCGACCGACCATCTGGACCCCGCACAGGTGAAGGCGCTCGTCGAGCGGATCGACGCCGAACAGGGCCGTCTCGACGTCCTGGTGAACGACATCTGGGGCGCCGAGAACCTCGTCCAGTGGGAGACGCCCGTCTGGGAGCACGACCTGGACGACGGGCTGCGGACCCTGCGGCTGGCGATCGACACGCACGTGATCACCAGCCGCTACGCCCTGCCGCTCCTGCTGCGCCGGCCCGGTGGGCTGGTCGTGGAGATGACGGACGGCACGGCCGAGTACAACGGCGACAACTACCGCGTGAACTTCTACTACGACCTCGCCAAGTCGGCCGTCCTGCGCATGGGGTTCGCCCTCGGCCACGAACTCGCGCCGCGCGGCGCGACCGCCCTCGTCCTCACCCCGGGCTGGCTGCGCTCGGAGCTGATGCTGGAGCACTTCGGTGTCCGCGAGGACAACTGGCGCGACGCCCTGGAGAAGGTCCCGCACTTCGCGATCTCCGAGACGCCGAGGTACGTCGGCCGCGCGGTCGCCGCACTCGCCGCCGACCCGGAGGTCGCCCGGTTCAACGGGCAGTCGCTGTCCGGCGGGGCGCTGGCCCGGGAGTACGGCTTCACGGACCTCGACGGGAGCCGCCCGGACGCGTGGCGGTACCTGGTGGAGGTGCAGGACGCGGGGAAGCCGGCGGACGTGACGGGCTACCGCTGACGCTGCGCTCCGTCCCGGTGCTGAGAGGAATTTCACCGTTCTGTCACAGGGCCGTGTGGGGTACAACCGAAATGTTCGCATCAGGGTCTGGACAGGCGAGGAACATTCCGAGGGAGGGATCGGTATGGGGGACATACGCAGACGAGCGGCGGTCGTCGCCGGCGTCACGGGGCTCTTGGCGCCGCTCACGCTGGTGATGGGCGGCGGCACGGCCCAGGCGGCGAGCTGTACGACGTCGGCGGGGCCGTACCAGAAGCAGGTGGAGAAGTTCCTGGGACGGCCCGTGGACGGCAAGCAGTCCAGCGCGGACTGCAAGGCGATCCGGGCGTTCCAGACGAAGCACGGCATCAGCCCGAACGCCGGGTACGCGGGCTCCGTCACGTGGGGCGTGATGGATCTCATGAACAAGCAGAAGGCCGTGGGGAAGAACCCCAACAAGGACGGCAAGTGCCCGACGAACAAGGGCCGGATCGCCTGCGTGAACCTGACGCTCCAGCTCAGCTGGATCCAGGACGGCAAGAAGCTGGTGTACGGGCCGGTGCCGGTGCGCACCGGGCGCGACGGCTTCGAGACGCGTACGGGGCTGAAGAAGATCTACTGGCGGAACATCAACCACGTCTCCACCATCTACCACGTCCCCATGCCGTACGCCCAGTTCTTCGACGGCGGCCAGGCGTTCCACTCCGTGAACCTGAGCATGTGGAACCCGCCCGGCTCGCACGGCTGCACCAACATGACGCCCGCGGACGCGAAGAAGTACTGGGCGCTGCTGAAAACCGGGGACGACGTCTTCGTGTACGGCCGCAAGCCCGGCACCTGACGGATCGGCCTTTTGTTCCGGGCAGTTAACGTGATCAGTAACACGGTCCGATATGCCCGGAATGAAACCTATTAACTCACGCGGTCTTCACCCCGCGCGCCGTAAGATTCACACCATGTCCATCACTGTTGAACCCCTTACCGAGCGATCGGCCGCGGAGGTCAACGAGGAGATCCGGGCTCTGTGGCTCAGGTCGGGCGGGATTCTGCGCGGAGACCAGCGTGAGGAGTACCAGCGACTGGTGACGGAGTGGGCCGCGGTGTCCAACCGGCCGGCCGACGCGGCTTGACCCTCCCCGCCTCCCTTACCTCGGGCACCCATCGGCGCGATGGGTGCCCTCATCTGTGTTCCCCTCAGCTCCAGTTCGCCGAGTAGTACCGCTGGTACTCCTTGCGCTCCCGCTCCTCGCGCAGGTACCGGGTGAAGAACAGCGCCCCCATGCTGGCCGCGATGACCATCAGCCCCGGGCCCACCGCCAGCGGGTCCGTCAGCTTCGAGGCGAGCGTGGAGCCGATGCCGTCCACCGGTGCCGTGGGACCCGGCGCCGCCGAGCCCGGGGCGATCGCCGCCTGGGTGGCGG
>NZ_JBTYMC010000065.1:0-27649 GCF_054880855.1 Streptomyces sp. S6
ACGACGATCGCGGGCAGCGTCGGGCGGCTCTGCCGGTCGCCGTCGGCTGCGGGCAGGGGCACCACGGCCGCGCGCGCCGTGCGGGCGGCCCACGGTCTCCTCCAGTTGATCCCGGCCGTCCGGCGCGGGCGCAGCCGGGGATCCGGGACGGCGCTCTCGGTCGGTTCCATTCCCGTCCCTCTCACAGCCCGGCGGTGCCCACGCCGCGTGGGATCTCAACAGTAGGGTGCCGAGGGCGTGTGCGGGCAGCGGTCTTGGCCTGTTGCCGGATTACGCACCGGCCACCCGTAACGCGCCGAAATGCGCTGTACGGGTGGCCTTTCACGGCTACTCCTCGACCGGAAGAGCGGCGTCCGCCGCGGCCTCGGGGCCCTGTTCCAGGAGGACGGCGAACCCGTCCTCGTTCAGCACGGGCACCTTGAGCTGCATCGCCTTGTCGTACTTGGACCCGGGGTTGTCCCCGACGACGACGAAGGACGTCTTCTTCGAGACCGAGCCGGTGACCTTCGCTCCCCTCGTCTGGAGAGCCTCCTTCGCGCCGTCCCTCGTGTGGTGTTCCAGGGTGCCGGTGACGACGACGGTGAGGCCTTCCAGCGGGCGCGGGCCTTCGTCCTCCCCGGAGTGCTCGTCCTCCATGCGGACGCCGGCGGCCTTCCACTTGCGCAGGATCTCGCGGTGCCAGTCCTCGGCGAACCACTCTTTGACGGCGGCGGCGACGATCGGGCCGACGCCGTCCGTGTCCTTCAACTCCTCCTCGGTGGCCTGCTCGATCCGGTCGATCGAGCGGAACGCGCGCGCGAGCGCCTCGGCGGCGACCGGGCCGACGTGCCGGATGGAGAGGCCGGTGAGGATGCGGGCGAGGGGGCGTTCCTTGGCGGCGGCGATGTTCTCCAGCATGGCGACGGCGTTCTTCTTCGCCTCGCCCTCCTGGTTGGCGAAGACCGGGACGATCTTCTCCTCGCCGGTCTTCGGGTCGCGCTTGGGCAGGCCGCTGTCCTGGTCGAGGACGTACGCCTTGATGGGCAGGAGCTGTTCGATGGTGAGGTCGAAGAGGTCGCCCTCGTCGAGCAGGGGCGGGGTGTCCGGCTCCAGCGGCTTGGTGAGGGCGGCTGCCGCGACGTACCCGAAGTGCTCGATGTCGAGGGACTTGCGGCCCGCGAGGTAGAACAGGCGCTCGCGCAACTGGGCGGGGCAGCTACGGGAGTTGGGGCAACGCAGGTCGACGTCCGCCTCCTTCATGGGCCGCAGTGGCGTCCCGCACTCGGGGCACTCGGCGGGCATCACGAACTCCCGCTCGGTGCCGTCGCGCAGGTCCGCGACCGGGCCGAGGATCTCCGGGATGACGTCCCCGGCCTTGCGCAGCACGACCGTGTCCCCGATGAGGACGCCCTTGGCCTTGACGACGTCCTGGTTGTGCAGGGTCGCGAACTCGACCTCGGAGCCCGCGACCGTGACCGGCTCGACCTGCGCGTACGGGGTGACGCGGCCGGTGCGGCCGACACCCACGCGGATGTTGATCAGCTTGGTGTTGACCTCCTCCGGCGCGTACTTGTAGGCGATGGCCCAGCGGGGCGCGCGGGACGTGGAGCCGAGGCGGCCCTGGAGGGGGATCTCGTCGAGCTTGACGACGACGCCGTCGATCTCGTGCTCCACGGAGTGCCGGTTCTCGCCGAAGTAGGCGATGAACTGCCGTACGCCGTCGAGGTCGTTCACCACCTTGTTGTGGCGGGCGGTGGGCAGGCCCCACGTGTGGAGCAGGTCGTACGCCTGGGAGAGGCGGGTGAGGCCCTCGTAGCCCTCCAGGGCGCCGATGCCGTGGACGACCATGTGCAGGGGGCGGGTGGCGGTCTTGCGGGGGTCCTTCTGGCGGAGCGAACCGGCCGCCGCGTTGCGCGGGTTGGCGAACGGCTTCTCGCCGGCCTCGATCAACTGGGCGTTCAGCTCGGCGAACTTGTCCATCGGGAAGTAGACCTCACCGCGGATCTCGACGAGGTCGGGCACCACGTCGCCGGTGAGGCGGTCCGGGATCTCGGCGATCGTGCGGACGTTGGGCGTGATGTCCTCGCCCGTGCGGCCGTCGCCCCGGGTCGCGGCGCGGGTGAGGCGGCCGTGTTCGTACGTGAGGTTGACGGCGAGGCCGTCGACCTTCAGCTCGCACAGGAAGTGGTGGACGGTCGTGCCGACGTCCTTGTGGATCCGCTCGGCCCAGGCGGCGAGTTCGAGGTCGTCGAAGGCGTTGTCCAGGGAGAGCATCCGCTGGCGGTGCTCGACCGACGTGAACTCCGTCTCGTACGCGCCCGCGACCTTCTGGGTCGGCGAGTCCGGCGTGCGCAGTTCGGGGAACTCCTCCTCCAGGGCCTCCAAGGAGCGCAGGAGTTTGTCGAACTCCGCGTCGCTGACGACCGGGGCGTCGTTCACGTAGTACCGGAAGCGGTGTTCCTCGATCTGCTCCGCGAGCTGCGCGTGCCGCTCCCGGGCCTCCGTCTGCTTGTCGCCGGCCACCTTTGTTCCTCCGTTACTCAGGGTTGTCCGCGAGGGATCTCGCCGCCCGGACGCAGTGGGCGAGCGCGGTGCGGGCGTACGCGGGGGAAGCACCCGCCAGCCCGCACGCCGGGGTCACCGTCACGGCCTCGGCGAGAAGCGCCGGTGACAGCCCCAGCCTGCGCCACAGCGTCCTGACACCCATGACGCTACCGGCAGGGTCTGACAATGCCGTGTCCGTGCCCGGCACGACACCGGCGAAGAGCCGCGTCCCCGCCTCGACGGCCTCGCCGATCACGTCGTCGTCACGCTCGGTGAGAAGCGAGAAGTCGAAGGAGACGGCGTTCGCCCCGGCCCGGCGCAGCAGCGCGAACGGGACGTCCGGGGCGCAGGAATGCACGACCGTCGCCGGGTTGACGCCGAGGACGTCCCGCAGTGTCGCCTCCACGATCTGCCGGTCCACGGCCCGGTGCGTCCGGTAGCCGCTGGCCGTCCTGACCTGGCCGCGCAGGACGGCGGTGAGGGACGGTTCGTCGAGCTGGAGGACGAGTTGGGCACCAGGGACACGGCGTTGGACGTCCGCGAGATGCTGCCGCAGTCCCTCCGCGAGAGACCCGGCGAGATCCCGGCAGGCGCCCGGGTCGGACAGCGCGGACTCCCCGTTGCGCAGTTCCAGCGCGGCGGCAAGCGTCCAGGGCCCCACGGCCTGCACTTTCAGCAGCCCGCCGTACTCCTGCGTGAACTCCTCCAGCGCGTCCAGGTCCTCCCCCAGCCACGACCGCGCCCGCTTCGTGTCCCTCCCCGGCCGGTCCCCGAGCCGCCACCCGCTGGGCTCCACGCGCGCGTACATCTCGACCAGCATCCCGGCCGTCCGCCCGATCATGTCGGCCCCCGGCCCGCGCGCGGGGAGTTCGGGAAGATGCGGGAAGTCCTCGAACGACCCGCTGACGGTCTTGGCCGCCTCCCGGGCGTCACCGCCCGGCAGGGATCCGACACCGGTGGCGGGGGCGAAACGAAATTCAGGGTTCACAGGCGAAGCCTACGTAGCCCTCGCAGGGGCCTCGCCTCCGCCGTCAGCGCACCCAGTCCTTGAGGGGTTCGGTGTCGAGGGTGATACCCACCGGGTCGGGCAGGGTCACGGTGCGGCCGAAGGGGAGGCGGGTGAGGTTGGTGTAGACGCCATCCTCGGGTTCTGTGTAGACGAGGACCTCGCAGGTGGACCGGTCGACCAGCAGGTAGACGGGGATACCGGTCTGGGCGTAGGCGACAGGTTTGTCTTCGCGGTCACGCTTGTCCGTGTCGCTGTCGTAGGAGGTGACCTCGACGACCATGAGCACCCGGCTGGGGTCGGCCCACTCGCCCTGACCGGCGAAACCTCCCTTGACCGACAGAGCGCCGTCGGGCCTGGCAAAGCCATTGCGATAGCGCTCGATGCGCAGGCCCCGCGCGGGGTACAGCCACAGATCGGGGCGGTACCGCATGCAGTGTCGCGTCAACCACCGGATGGTTTCGCCGTGGTCGCCGTCCGGCTGCGCTTTGACTCCCAGCCTGCTGCGATCGATTCAGGGGCAACCTCCTCCGGTGATCTTCGGTCTTCCCATCTGGTTGTCGAAAGCCGGACCTGGGGGAGTTGCTTTCATGCCGTTGCGCCGTGTTTGGGTGCCGCCTGTGTTGTGGACGGTCGTGCTGGGGGTGTGGGGGCTGTCGCGGGAGAACAGTGTGTGGCGGGACGAGGCGGCGACCTGGCAGGTCGCGGAGCGGCCTGTGGGGGAGATCTGGGCGATGTTGGGGAACGTCGATGTCGTGCATGGGGTCTATTACCTGTTCATGCACGTCGTGTTCGAGTGGTTCGGGGCGAGTACGACGAGTCTGCGGCTGCCGTCGGTGGTGGGGATCGCGGTGGCGGCGGGGTGTGTGGCGGTCGTCGGGGAGCGGCTGGCGGACCGGTGGGTGGGGCTGGCGGCGGGGATGACGGTCGGGTTGCTTCCGGCGGTGCAGTTCCAGCTTCAGGAGGGGCGGTCGTACGCGCTGGTGGCGGGCGGGGCGGGGGTGGCGACCCTGTTGGTCGTCGAGGAGCTGTCGGGGAGGGCTCGCAAGGTCGCGTACGGGAGCGTCGTTCTGGTCATCGGACTACTTAACTGGCTCTCGCTGATGCTGCTCGTGGCGCATCTGGTGACGCTCCTGTGGAGCGGGGCCGGGCGGAAGGTCCTGGTGGGATGGGCGGTCGCCGCCGGGGCCGCGACGGCGGGGGTGCTGCCGTTGGTGCTGTTCAGCCGGGGGCAGTCCGAACAGGTGGCGTGGATACCGCCGTTGACCTGGCACATGCTGATCGGTCCCGCCGTCCTGATGGCGATCGGGTGTGCGGGGGCGCTGGTGGACCGGCCGAAGGCGGGGCAGTTGTCGGTGGCGGTGGTGGGGCTGCCGCTGCTGATGGTGCCGCAGCTCGGGCTGATCGGGTTGTCGTTGGTGCAGCCGCTGTACATGGAGAGATATGTCCTTTACAGCATGCTGGGGCTGGCACTTCTGATCGGATCGTCCTTGGGGGCGGCGATACGGACATTTTCGAAAGCGCGCGGGTGGGTGCTGGCCGGGGTGCTCGCGGTGGCGACGGTCGCCCTGCTGCCGCAGTCCCTGGCGAAGCGGTCCCCGGAGAGCCGGGTGGACGACGTCCTCGCCGTCGCTTCCGCGGTGGAGCGGCTGAAGGGGCCGGGGGACGCCGTGGCGTTCCTCCCGGGGGACCGGCGGGACGCGCGGTGGGTGTCGCCGGAGAAGTTCGAGGGGCTACGGGACGTCACGCTGGTGGCTACTCCCCGGGAGTCCGAGAACCTCAAGGGGGTGGAAGCGGACGCGGAACGGATCCGGGCCGCGCTCCTGGGTGAGCGGCGTGTCCTGCTGGTGTCCGACGCGGGGAAGGGCGCGCGGCCCGCGCGGGGAGCGCGGGACCTCGCGAAGAAGGGTGTGCTGGAGCGGTACTTCAGGGTGGTGGCCGACGAACGGATGCGGGGGCGCAGGGTGACGGTGTACGAGCGCCTCAGCGTCCCGGGCGGACCGTCAGGTCGTTGATCTCGGCGTCCCTGGGCAGGTCGATCGCGGTGAGGATCGCCGTCGCGACGGACTCGGGGTCGATCCAGCGGGCGGGGTCGTACTCCTTGCCCTCCTGCTGGTGCACCTTGGCCTGCATGGGGCTCGCTGTGCGGCCCGGGTAGACCGAGGTGACCCGGACGCCGTTGCCGTGCTCCTCGTGGCGCAGGGAGTCCGCGAGGGCCTTCAGGCCGTGCTTGGAGGCGGCGTACGCGGACCACTCGGCGTGGGCGTTGAGGCCGGCGCCGGAGTTGACGAAGAGGACGTGGCCCTTGGTCGTGCGCAACTGCGGCAGGAAGTGCCGGGTCAGCTCGGCGGGGGCGATCAGGTTGACGTTGAGCTGGTGGCGCCAGGACTTGGGGGTGAGGTCGCCGACGGCGCCGAGGTCGACGACTCCGGCGATGTGCAGGAGGGTGTCGACGCGGTCGGGGAGCGTCTGGTGGGAGAACGCCCAGCTCAGCTTCTCGGGGTCGGCGAGGTCGCCGACGAGGGTGCGGGCGCCGGGGAACTCCTTCGCCAGTTCCTTCGCGCGGCCCGCGTCGCGCGCGTGGAGCACGAGTTCGTCCCCGCGCGCGTGCAGCCGCCGGGCCACCGCGGCGCCGATTCCCGAACCGGCGCCGGTGATCACATGTGTTGCCATGCGGTCATGCTCGCATCAGGCGGTGGCCGTGAGGTACGCGAGTGCTCCCGACGGCTCGTCCGTGAAGAACATCAGCTCCGACAGGGGCCTCGGGAGGAACCCTTCCGCCTCCATCCGCTCGAACTGCTGCTTCAGCCCGTCGTAGAACCCTTCGGTGTTGAGCAGGACCACCGGCTTCTCGGTGTGCCCGTGCTTCTTCAACTCCAGGATCTCCGTCGCCTCGTCGAGCGTGCCCGTCCCGCCGACCATGATGACGACCGCGTCCGCCTTCTCCAGCAGCAGCTTCTTGCGCTCGGCGAGGTCCTTCGCGACGACCATCTCCTCGACGCCGGGACGAACCTTCGCGGCGAGGAAGTCGACCGACACCCCGCACAGCCGTCCGCCGGCCGCCTCGACCCCGTCCGCGACGACCTTCATCAGACCGACGTCCGAACCGCCCCACACGAGGGTGTGCCCGCCCTTGCCCAGGAGGGTCGCGAACACCCGCGCGGGGGTCGTGTAACGGTCGTCGAGGTCGGCGGCGGAGAGAAAGACACAGATACGCATGCAGCTCACCGTACGGGGGAACGTCCTAGGCCCTCGCGGCGTTTTCCCCACATGACCAACGGACACCGCATCACCGTCGAGCCGTCCTCCGCGCGTGTGCGCGTGGTGCACGGCGATCAGGTCCTCGCCGAGACGGACCGCGCGCTCCTGCTGGAGGAGACCGGCTGTCCCCCGCGCTACTACATCCCCGCCGAGGACGTCCGCCTGGACCTCCTCACCCCCTCCGACACCCACACCGTCTGCCCCTTCAAGGGCACCGCGTCCTACTGGTCCCTGCCGGACGCGCCGGACCTGGTGTGGTCGTACCCCGAACCGCTTCCCGACGTCGCGGCGATCAAGGGGCACTTGTGCTTCTACGACCCTGAGGTGTCCTGAGACACCCGGGTGCGTCAGACTTCGGCCGGCGTCCGGCGCGTGGTCGTGGCGATCGTGGCCGAGCCGACGACGCGCGTGTCGTCGTAGAGGACGATCGCCTGGCCGGGGGCGACGCCTCGGACCGGCTCGGTGAAGGTGACGTGGAGTTCGCCGTCGACCAGTTCGGCGGTGACCTCCGTCTCGCCGCCGTGGGCGCGGAGTTGGGCCGTGTACGTCGCCGAGCCGGTGGGGGGTGTGCCGCACCAGCGGGGCTTGATCGCGGTGAGGGCGGTGACGTCGAGGGAGGCGGCGGGGCCGACCGTCACCGTGTTGTTCACCGGCGAGATGTCGAGGACGTAGCGGGGCTTGCCGTCGGCTGCCGGGGTGCCGATGCGCAGGCCCTTGCGCTGGCCGATGGTGAAGCCGAAGGCGCCTTCGTGGGTGCCGAGCTTCTCGCCGGACTCGTCGAGGATGTCGCCCTCCGCCTTGCCGAGGCGCTTGGCGAGGAAGCCCTGCGTGTCGCCGTCGGCGATGAAGCAGATGTCGTGGGAGTCGGGCTTCTTGGCGACCGCGAGGCCCCGGCGCTCGGCCTCCGCGCGGATCTCGTCCTTCGTCGTGAGGGTGTCCCCCAGCGGGAACATCGCGTGCGCGAGCTGCTTCTCGTCGAGGACGCCGAGGACGTACGACTGGTCCTTCGCCATGTCGCTGGCGCGGTGCAGTTCGCGGGTGCCGTCCTCGCGCAGCACGACCGTCGCGTAGTGGCCCGTGCAGACCGCGTCGAAGCCGAGGGCGAGGGCCTTGTCGAGGAGGGCCGCGAACTTGATCTTCTCGTTGCAGCGCAGGCACGGGTTGGGGGTGCGGCCGGCCTCGTACTCGGCGAAGAAGTCCTCGACGACGTCCTCGCGGAACCGGTCCGCCAGGTCCCACACGTAGAACGGGATGCCGATCACGTCCGCCGCGCGGCGGGCGTCGCGGGAGTCCTCGATCGTGCAACAGCCTCGCGCGCCCGTGCGGAAGGACTGCGGGTTGGCGGAGAGGGCCAGGTGGACACCGGTCACGTCGTGGCCGGCTTCCGCTGCTCGGGCAGCGGCTACAGCGGAGTCGACCCCGCCGGACATGGCGGCGAGGACTCGGAGGGGGCGCGCGGTCTCAGTCATAGCTCCTCCAGGGTACGGGGCGGCGGGAACCTGGTCGCCCGGATATGCGTTGGAGATCATGTGGGGGCGGTGCGAGAGAGGGTGGTATGGGGTCCAGGAAGAGAGACATCGGCAGGCGTTCGCTGATCCTCGGAGGTGTGGCGGCGGTCGTCGGGGGCGGGACGTTCGTCGCGCGGGACGAACTGTCGAGGCTGTGGTGGAAGCTGCCGGGGAACCGACGGCCCCGGGTGGCGGGGGCGGTCGACTTCCAGGGGGCGCGGTGGGTGGAGGCGTCCGAGGCGAACTTCCGCTGGGCCGACCGGCCGGACGACTACGAGGTCGACATGATCGTCGTCCATGTCACCCAGGGGGATTTCGCGAGCGCCGTGAAGGCGTTCCAGGATCCGGGGCATCAGGCGGCGGCGCACTACATCGTCGGGCAGGACGGGCGGATCGCCCAGCTGATCCGGGAGCTGGACGTCGCGTACCACGCGGGGAACCGGGCGTACAACGAGCGCAGTGTGGGGATCGAGCACGAGGGGTTCGTGGACCGGCCGAAGGACTTCACGGACGCGATGTACGCGGCGTCCGCGCGGCTGGCGGCGGGGGTCTGTGCGCGGTACGGGATTCCGGTGGACCGGGAGCACATCATCGGGCATGTGGAGGTGCCGGGGACGGATCACACGGATCCCGGGGAGCACTGGGACTGGGACCGGTATCTGAGGTTGGTGCGGGAGGCTCGGGAGGGGGTGGTGAAGAGGGAGGCGTGAGCCGGGCGCCTACGACAGGCCCGCCGCCCTCGCGCGTTCCACCGCCGGGCCGATCGCCTTGGCGACCGCCTTGACGTCGTCCTGGGTGGAGGTGTGGCCGAGGGAGAAGCGGAGGGTGCCTCGGGCCAGGTCGGGGTCGGTGCCGACCGCCAGCAGGACGTGACTGGGCTGGGCGACGCCGGCCGTGCAGGCGGAGCCGGTCGAGCAGGCGATGCCCTGCGCGTCGAGGAGGAGGAGCAGGGAGTCGCCCTCGCAGCCCGGGAAGGTGAAGTGCGCGTTCGCGGGGAGCCGGCCGCCGGGGGCGGGGTCGCCGCCGAGGATCGCGTCCGGGACGGCCGTCCGGACGGCGTCGACGAGGGTGTCCCTGAGGGCGCCGATGTCCCTGGCGAAGGTCTCCTGACGGTTCGCCGCGTGCCGGGCCGCCACCGCGAACGACGCGATCGCCGGGGTGTCCAGGGTGCCCGAGCGGACGTGGCGTTCCTGGCCGCCGCCGTGCAGGACGGGGACGGGGGTGTGGTCGCGGCCGAGGAGGAGGGCGCCGATGCCGTACGGGCCGCCGATCTTGTGGCCCGAGACCGTCATCGCCGCGAGGCCGGACTCCGCGAAGTCCAGGGGGAGCTGGCCGAACGCCTGGACGGCGTCCGCGTGCATCGGGACGGCGTACTGCCTTGCGACGTCCGTGAGTTCGCGGATCGGCATGACCGTGCCGATCTCGTTGTTCGCCCACATGACCGTGACGAGGGCGACGTCCTCCGGGTTCCGCTCGATCGCCTCGCGCAGGGCATCGGGGTGGACTCTGCCGTACCGGTCCACCGGAAGGTACTCGACCGTGGCGCCCTCGTGCTGGGCGAGCCAGTCGACCGCGTCGAGCACGGCGTGGTGTTCGACAGGGCTGGCGAGCACGCGCGTC
Organism: Streptomyces sp. S6; assembly: GCF_054880855.1. Classification (NCBI taxonomy): domain Bacteria; kingdom Bacillati; phylum Actinomycetota; class Actinomycetes; order Kitasatosporales; family Streptomycetaceae; genus Streptomyces; species Streptomyces sp. S6. The sequence goes on from NZ_JBTYMC010000065.1 coordinate 9,919, forward strand.
CGCGCCGGGTCACCGTCCCGCCGTTCCCAGTACAGCCCCTTGACGGCGAGGTTGTCCGCCTCCGTACCGCCCGACGTGAACACGACCTCACTCGGACGCGCCCCCAGCGACTCCGCGAGCGCCTCCCTCGCCTCCTCGACCGTCCGCCTGGCCCTGCGGCCCGCCGCATGCAACGCCGAGGCGTTACCGGTCACTCCCAGATGCGCGGTCAACGCATCCACCGCCTCGGGGAGCATGGGGGTGGTCGCGGCGTGGTCGAGGTAGGCCATGGTTCAGCGATTGTACGGGCCGGGGGTGGGGTGGGTGCGGGTAGGGGGCGGGGGTGAGGGGTGGGTGCGGGTTGGGGGTGGGTGAGGCGCGGTGCGTTCGTATGGCGGCGTAGCCGCCTTCCAGGGGCGCGGGGAACTGCGCGAACGGCCACGCTGGGCCCGCAGTCGCCCGCTTGCCGCAACCACCCGAGTCCGTGGGCGCCCCGCAGTCGAACGCCCTGTCCGATTCCTGCCAGCGCCGTGCGGTTCTCGTCGCGATGCTCGTTCGCATGAAGCGACTTGAGGGAAACGTGGCGTTGGTCACCGGTGGGAGCCGGGGGATCGGGGCGGCTGTGGCGGTGCGACTGGCTCAGGAAGGGGCCGATGTCGTTGTCGCTTACGAGAGGCAGGGGGAGGCCGCCGAGGATGTGGTAAAGCTGGTCGAAGGGGAGGGGCGGCGAGGGGTGGCCGTTCAGGTGGACTGTGGTGAGGCGGAGGCTCTCGTGAAGGCCGTGAGGGAGGTTGCGGCTCGCTGGGGACGGCTCGATGTGCTCGTCAACAATGCCGCCGTCTTTCCGACCGGGCCGCTTGAGGGGTGGAGCGTGGCCGATGTCGACCGGACGCTCGCCGTCAACGTGCGGGCACCCTTCCTCGCCGCTCAGGCCGCCGCGCGGCACATGGACCGGGGCGGGCGGATCATCAGCGTGGGGAGCAACATCGCCGACCGAGTGCCTTTCCCGGGGCTGGCGTTGTACGCGCTGAGCAAGACGGCGCTGGAGGGGATGACGAGAGGGCTGGCGAGGGAGCTCGGGCCGCGCGGGATCACCGTCAATCTCGTGCACCCGGGGCCGACCGACACGGACGCCAACCCGGCGGACGGGCCGAACGCGGAGGGGATCGCCGGGCTTACGGCGGTGGGGCGTTACGCGCGGCCCGAGGAGATCGCGGCGACGGTCGCGCACCTCGCGGGACCGGAGGGGACGTACATCACCGGTGCGTCGATCCGGGTGGACGGGGGTTTCACCGTGTGAGCCTCACATGCTCCACGAGATCGTGGAGTCGGCCTGCACGAACGCGGCCAGGACGAGCAGGTCCGCGATGCCGAGGGTGAGGCCCAGGAGGGCACGCCCTCGGCGTGTGGTGCCGCGCAGGAGGGCGACCGAGGCCAGGACGATCGCGATGGGTCCGAGGAAGAGGTTCAGGACGAGGAGGCCGACCAGTCCCAGGACGAACGCGGCGACGGCCATGCCGTCCGTGTCGCGGGCGAGGTCAGGGGTGGGGCGGCCGGCGGGGGCGGTGAGGTGCGGCATGGCGGATCAGGCTTCCCTTCGGGTGCCGGTACGACGACGGGCGGCGCGCTCCCGGACGGCGAAGATCGCGAGCCAGGCCGCGATGACGACGGCGCCGGTCACGGTGACGCTCAGCGGGGCGTGCGCGACCGTACCCAGGGCGACGCCGAGCAGGAGCAGCGCGGCTACCAGGAACAGCATGGGTGGTCCCTTCACGAGTGACGGGCAATTCACGAGCAACAGTCAGTGAACAGTTGTCGTTACAGTTGTTCACTGACTCAGAAGTCTAGTCTCTGGGCCCGGCTTTCCAATTACGGAGAACAGTTGTTAACTGGAGAGATGAGTCACACCCTCGGCGTCCGGCAGGCCCAGAAGCAGAAGACCCGTCAGGCCTTCCTGGACGCCGCGCTGGAACTGCTGGAGGAGCAGAGCCTGAGCAGCCTCGGCCTCCGGGAGGTGACACGTGCCGTCGGCGTCGCCCCCACCGCCTTCTACCGGCACTTCCGCTCGATCCCCGACCTCGGCGTCGCCCTCGTCGACCAGGCCCTCGGCAGCCTGCACGCGATGATCCGGACGACGGTCGTCGCGACCGACGACCCCGAGCAACGCATCGCCCGCGCCATGGAGTTGATCGAGGGCCACGTCTCCACGCACCCCGCGCACGTCCGTTTCATCGCCCGTGAACGGCACGGCGGCGTCCAGCCCGTCCGCGAGGCGATCCGCGCCCAACTCGCCCGGTTCGCCGAGGAGGTGCGCGACGAACTCGCCAAGGACCCCGAGTCGGCGGACTGGAACGACCGCGACCTCCTCATGCTGGCCCAGCTCTACGTCGACCAGATGCTGATCGTCGCCTCCCTCTTCCTGGAGACCCTCGACGCCCCGCCCGCCGAACGCGCCCTCGCGACCGACCGGGTGGCCCGCCAGCTACGCCTGATCGGCATCGGCCGGCTCCACTGGAACGACTGAGTACAGGGCCGCGACGGAGGCGAGCGCCGCGCGCAGTTCGGCGCGGACCTCGGGCGGCGAGAGGACCTCCACCTGGTCGGAGAACATGAGGAGTTGACGGGCGGCCTGCAACCGGCCGTACCGCAGACGTACGGTGACCCACTCCCCCGAGAGGTCGAACTCGTCCTGCGAGGGCGACAGTTGGGGCGCCGCGAGCCGGAGGAAGAAGTCGAGGCGTGCTCGCCGGACCCGTGCGACGACCTCGACGCCGGCCGGGCGTTCCTCCACCTTGCGCCTCAACACCTCCCAGACGTCGGCGAGTTCGACGCCGGGGCGGCGCCGGACCGGGTCGGGGAGCTGTTTCGCCGACTGGACGCGGTCCGTGCGGAAGAGCTGCGGCCCGCCCCGGCGGTCGGCGACGAGGTACCAGACGCCGGCCTTGGCGACGAGGCCGTAGGGGTCGACGGTGTAGGTGCGGGGCTCGGTCGTGCCGCTGTGCCGGTACCTCAGGCGTAGGCGGCGGTCCGCGAAGACGGCGTCCTGGAGGACGTCCAGGCCGACGGCGTTCGCCTCGCCGTCCGTCCACCAGCGGGTGGCGTCGACCAGGATGCGGCGGCTGGTCGCCTCGGCGGCGGGGCGGTGCGGGGCGGGGAGCGCGGCCATCACCTTCCGCAGGGCCGAACCGAGCGCCGAGTCCAGGCCCAGCGCCTCGTGCGCGCCCTGTGCCGCCAGCACGAACAGCGCCCTCGACTCGTCGGCGGTCAGGCCGGTGACGTCCGTGCGGAATCCGGCGAGCAGCCTGATGCCGCCGTGCCGGCCGCGTTCCGCGTACACCGGCACCCCGGCCGCCGACAGCGACTCGACGTCCCGGTAGATCGTCCGCACGGAGACCTCCAGACGGTCGGCCAGCTCCTGGGCGGGGACCAGTCCCCGGGTCTGGAGCAGCAACAGGATGGACAGCAGGCGATCCGATTTCACCGGAACAGGATCTCGCGAAACCTGACGGAAGGTGTCAGGTTTCGGGGTCAGCATCGCCGTACACCGCAGCCGTTACGGAAGGCACGTCCATGAACACCGACCCCCGTCCCGTCTTCGCCCGAGCCGCCACGCAGATCGGCGAGTTGATCCGGTCCGTACGGCCGGAGCAGCTCGACGCGGCGACTCCCTGTCCGGAGTTCACCGTGCGGAGGCTGCTGTCACACATGGTGGGGGTGCTGGTGCGGGTCGCCGTGACCGGGGAGGGGCGGGACGGGCTCGCGGTGGTGGCGTTCGTGGAGGGGGTCCAGGACACGGCATGGGTGACCGCGTTCGAGGAGGCGCACGCCCGCGTCGAGAAGGCGTGGGCGGACGACGCGCTGCTCCAGGAGACCGTGCGGGTGCCGTGGGGCGAAGTGCCGGGGAGCGCCGCGCTGGCCGGGTACCTGATGGAACTAGCCACCCACACCTGGGACTTGAGCGAGGCACTGGGCCGACCTCTGCAACTCTCCCCGGAGGTCGGCGAGTTCGCCCTCACCACCGCCCTGCGCTCCCTCCCCGGCCCCGACCGCCCGGCCGACATCCCGTTCGACTCAGCCCGCCCGGCCCCCGAAGGAGCCGACCCCTACGGGAAGTTGGCGGCATGGACGGGCCGAGACCCGCTCTGGTCCGCGTGACCTCGGGGGAAGTACCACGCGGCGAGGCCCGAGCCCAGTCCGCCCACCACTCAGCGCCACACGCAACACCGCGCACCTCGGGCTCAGGGCCGCCACCCTCGGCCTCACCCCCGCACACCTCACACTCAGCACCACCCACCCCAGCCCCAGCGCCACACGCCTCGGCGCCAAGGCCGTCCGGCTCGGACTCGGCGCCGCGCACCCCAGCCTCACGGCCGCATGCCCCGCGCCGGAACCCCACCCCCCGGCCCGGTCCCGCGTGTCTCAGTCCTGTGGCAGCATGACCCGCGCCAACTGCCGTGACTGTGCGACCAGTCGGTCCTCGCTGTCCCAGATCTCCGCGTCCTCCTCCAGGAAGCCGCCGGCGAGGTTGCGGGTGGTGATGGAGACGCGGACGGGGCCGGGGGCGGGCAAGGCCCTTATGTGGGCGGTCAGTTCGACTGTGGGGACCCAGCCCTGGATGCCGAGGTCGAAGGCGGTCGGGGGGAGGGCGTCGACGGCCAGCAACAGGGAGAGGGGGTCGGCGTCGCGGCCGTCCGCGAGGCCGAACCAGGCGCGGGACTCACCCTTGCCGGAGGGCCGGCCGAGGGCCCAGCCGACGGTGGCCGGGTCGAGTTTCAGCGTCACGCGCTGCGCGATGGGGTGCGGGTCGGTGGAGCCCGGCGAGTCCTCGGGTCCGACACAGTGCGCCAGGGGCGGGAACGCGGGCGGCTTCGCGGAGGTGCGGACGTCGTCGGGGAGGCTCGCGAGGTCGCCGTAGGAGGCGAGGACGCGGATGCGCTCGGTCTCGGTGCCGTCGGCGTCGTGCTGGAAGAGGGACGCCTGGCCGGTGGAGAGCGTGCGGCCGGTGCGGACGGTCTCGGTGCGGACGACCGCCGGGCCGGGGCGGGAGGCGCTCAGGTAGTGGGCGGAGATCGTGAAGGGGTGCGGGTGCGGCAGCGTCTCGCCGAGGGCGCGGCCGAGCACGGCCAGGAGGTAGCCGCCGTTGAGCGCGCCGAAGATCGTCCAGCCCGCCGGGAGGTCGATGTCGTACACCCCCGGGACGCCTGAGGTGCGTGGGGTGAGCGTCGTCGCGCGGTCGAACTCGCTGTCTCCGACGGTGGCCGGGGCGGCTGTCTCTGGCATGGGTGAACGATACAGGAGTCCATTACTAAGCGGTAGCTTTACCAAAGGTCAGGCAATATCTCGGTAAGTGTCCGCTCGCGGCCGTAAACCTCGCGGCCCGGATTTCCCTCTGTAGGGACATGAGCCTTACCGGGACCCCGTTCCTCTACACGCTGATCGTGCTGGCCGTCGTGGCCGTCGCGCTCCCGCTGTTCCTGTGGACGCGGCTGCGCGGGCCGCGCGTCCTGCGGGGCGGGGTGCGCTTCCTCATGCTGCTGTTCGCCCAGGGCACGGCCATCGCGCTGGTCTTCACCCTGGTCAACAACTCCAACAACCTGTACGACAACTGGTCGGACCTGCTCGGCACGGGCGACCACGTCAACCAGGCCCGTGACCTCGGCGCCAGCGGCACCGGCGGGATCTCGGTGAAGAAGCTCCCGAAGGTCAAGCAGAAGTTCACCGAGGCCAGCGGCCCCGGGATGAACGCGGCCGGCGGGGTCATGCAGACCGAGCTGAAGGGCCAGGTCTCCGGCGTCACCGCCGAGGTCTACGTGTGGCTGCCCCCGCAGTACAACGACCCGTCCCTCAAGAACATCCACTTCCCCGTCGTCGAGCTGCTCCCCGGCTACCCCGGCTCCGCGAAGGCGTGGTTCGGCTCCCTGCACGCCCACGAGCAGCTCGCCACGCTCATGCGCCAGGGCAAGGTCGCCCCGTTCATCCTGGTCGCCCCGCGCACGACGCTCCTGGCCGGCGTGGACACGGGGTGCGCGAACGTCCCGGGCACCGTCAACGCGGACACCTGGCTCAGCGTCGACGTCCCGAAGATGGTGACGGACAACTTCCGCGCGCTCCCCGCCCCCAAGGGCTGGGCGGTCGCCGGGTACTCGGCGGGCGCGCACTGCGCGACGAAGCTCGCCATCGCCCACCCCGACCGCTACCGCGCCTCCGTCAGCCTCTCGGGGTACAACGACCCGATGGGCGAGCGTTCCTCCCTGACCGCCCAGGACCCGGTCCTGCGCAAGGAGACCAACCCCTACTTCATGCTGAGGCACGCGGCCACTCCCCCGGCGATCGCCCTCTACCAGTCCGGTCAGCCGGGTGACGGGTACGAGGCGGGCCTCGCGCTGAAGAAGGAGGCCAAGGCGCCGACCGTCGTGGACGTGATCTACATCCCGAAGAAGGTCGGCGGGCACAACATGAAGCTGTGGAAGCCGCAGGTCGTGCCGGCGTTCCAGTGGCTGACGAAGCAGATGGGGCTGACCAACGTGAACGACGGCGGCGGCGCCGGGGGCGGCGCCGGAGGTACCCCGGGAGGCGCCGCGGGTACTACGGGTAGCACGGAGGCGTCCGGCAGCACGGGTACTACGGGTTCCAGGGGAACCGGCACCGCCGGCGTCCGGAGCGCTACTCCTCTCGGACAGTAGAGCGGCGGTTCCACGCGCGGGGTGCCCGCCAGTGGAACCGCATCGCGAGCAGCCGCAGCACGAACGCGGTGACGGCGGCGAGGCCGCTGGTCAGCGGGGTGAGGGCGTCGTAGTGGATGCACAGGACGACCATCGTCGCGCCGACCATCGCCGGAACCGCGTAGAGGTCGCGGTCCCAGCGCAGCAGTGAGGGGACCTCGTTGGCGAGGACGTCCCGCAGGACACCGCCGCCGACGCCGGTCGCGAGCCCCAGGGTGGCCGACGCGGTGAGGCCGAGACCGTGGTCGTACGCCTTCGTCGTCCCCGTCACGCAGAACAAACCGAGGCCCGCCGCGTCGAAGACGTTCACCGCGTTCTGGATGCGCTCCACCTCAGGGTGGAGGAAGACGACCAGGAGGGCGGCGATCAGCGGGGTGACGAAGAAGCCGAGGTCCGTGAAGGCCGCCGGCGGGACCGCGCCGATCACCAGGTCCCGGAACAGCCCTCCGCCCAGCGCGGTGACCTCGGCGAGGACGGCGATGCCGAAGACGTCGAAGTTCTTGCGGACGGCCAGCAGCGCGCCCGAGAGCGCGAAGACGAAGATGCCGGCCAGGTCGAGGGTGTGCTGGACGGAAGGGCTGAAGATTTGCTGAAGCACCCGCACATTCTTCCCTATCGGCGGGTGTACTCCTTGCTATGCAAGGTCATGTGTGGCTAGAGGGCCGGTTTCCCTGTGGTGAAGATCCACTTGGTGAAGAGGTCGTCGAGCCGCTGTCCCGAGATCTTCTCCGCGAGGCGGATGAACTCGGCCGTGTTCGCGTTGCCGTAGCGGTGGAGTTTCGTCCACGCCGGCAGGAGCTTGAAGAACGCGGTGTCGCCGATGCGTTCGCGCAGGACCTGGAGGGTCATCGCGCCGCGCTGGTAGACCGCCGAGGCGAACATCGTGTCGCGCTGCGGGTCGGCCACGGTGATCTGCCAGAACGAACTCGTCGAGGGGCGGGAGTCGTAGCCGGCGAGGAACGCGTCGTGCGCGGTGCGGGTGCCCTTGTGCTCGTCCCACAGCCACTGGCTGTACGTCGCGAAGCCCTCGTTCAACCAGATGTCCTTCCACCTCTCCACGCTCACCGAGTCGCCGAACCACTGGTGCGCCAGTTCGTGGACGATCGTCGACTCGCTGCGGACGGCGGAGTAGACCGGCTTGCTCTGGACCTCCAGGGAGAAGCCCGCCTCCGGCATGTCGTCGACGATCGCGCCGGTCTCCTCGAAGGGGTAGGGGCCGAAGACCTGGGACCAGTAGTCGGTGGCGGCGGCGGTGACGGCGTACACGTCGACGTCGTTGCTGTTGGCGAGGACGGGGTCGATGGCCACGTAGATGGGGGTGCCGCCGGGGGTCGTGCCCGTCTTCACGTCGAACTTGCCGATCGTCGCCGTCGCGAGGTAGGTCGCCATCGGCTTCGTCTCGCGCCAGTGCGTGTACGTCGAGTCGCCCTTGTCGAACGTCGAGACCAGGCGGCCGTTCGAAACCGCCGTCAGGCCCTTGGGAGTTCGGATGCGGATGTCGTACGTCGCCTTGTCCGCGGGGTGGTCGCTGGAGGGGAACCACGTCGACGCGGCGTTCGGTTCGCAGGCGACGAAGACGCCGTCCGTCGTCTTCATCCAGCCGTACTTCGAGCCGAAGACTATGGGGCCGCCGAGGGGTTCCGGTACGCCGCCGTACTCGACGGTCACGGTGAACGTCCGGCCCTTGTGCAGGTATTGACGTGGCGTCACCTTGATCTCGTCGCCCGACCTGGTGAACTCCGCCTGCTTTCCGTTCACTTGGACCTTCGTGACCTCCAGCTTCTGGAGGTCCAGGTCGAACGCGGAGAGGTTCTGCGTCGCTCTGGCGGTGAGGGTGGTCCTGCCGTCCAGGCGGTCCGTGTCGGGGTTGTACGCGACGCCCAGGTCGTAATGCAGGGCGTCGTAACCGCCGTTGCCGAGCTGCGGGAAGTAGGTGTCGCCTATGCCGTCCCCTCCGGGGGTGGGGGCAGGGGAGGCTGCGACTACGAAGAGGGTGGCTGCCGCCGCGACTGCGGTGGCAGCCCATGCCGAACGGGAGAGTGCCATGGTCGTCCCTTTCGCGCGGCGTGTCGGACAAGGTGATCTTGCCTGCCGGCGAGTGGGCATGTTCATGACTTTGCCAAGTCGTGGGGTGGGGGTGGGGGACGCGCGCCTGAGGGGGTGCCTCCGTATGCCGTCTGGCGGGTGCGGCGCCTTCGTGGCTTGTCGCGCCCACGCGGCGGAGCCGCATATCGATACGGCCCCGCGCCCCTAAAGAACAACTACGCTTCCGGCGTTTCCTGCGAGCCCTCCAGCACCTCGTCCGCCACCAACTCCGCCGCCTGCTTCGCCTCCGACAGCAGCACCGTGTCCTGTGGAGCCTGGTCCTCGAAGTTCTCCGGGTGGTGGCACGCCACCTGCTGGCCCGGGATCAGTTGCAGCAGCGGGGGCTCCGTCGTGCGGCAGATTTCCGTGGCCTTCCAGCAGCGCGTGTGGAAGCGGCAGCCGCTCGGCGGGGAGATCGGGGAGGGGACGTCGCCGCGGAGGAAGATGCGTTCGCTCTTGGCGCCTCGGCGTTTCGGGTCCGGGATGGGGACCGCGGAGAGCAACGCCTTGGTGTAGGGGTGCATCGGGGACTTGTACAACAGGTCCCGGTCCGCCAACTCCACGATCTTGCCGAGGTACATCACCGCGATGCGGTCGGAGACGTGCCGGACGACCGAGAGGTCGTGGGCGATGATGACGTACGTCAGGCCCAGCTCGCTCTGGAGGTCGTCCAGCAGGTTCACCACCTGCGCCTGGATGGAGACGTCCAGCGCGGAGACCGGCTCGTCGGCCACGACCAGCTTGGGGTTCAGGGCCAACGCGCGGGCGATACCGATGCGTTGACGCTGGCCGCCGGAGAATTCGTGCGGATACCGGTTGTAGTGCTCGGGGTTGAGACCGACCACCGACAACAGGCGCTGCACCTCGGCCTTCACGCCGCCTTCCGGGGTCACCCCTTGCAGCTTGAACGGCGCGCTGACGATCGTCCCGATGGTGTGCCGGGGGTTCAGCGACGAGTACGGGTCCTGGAAGATCATCTGGACGTCCCGGCGCAGCGGGCGCATCCCGGCGGCGTTGAGGTGCGTGATGTCCTTGCCCTCGAACTCCACGCTCCCGCCGGTCGGTTCGAGGAGCCGCGTGATGAGCCGGCCCATCGTCGACTTCCCGCACCCGGACTCGCCGACGACCCCGAGCGTCTCCCCCTTGCGGACCTCGAAGTCGATGCCGTCGACCGCGCGCACGGCACCGGACTGGCGCTGAAGGAGGCCCTTGCGGATCGGGAAGTGCTTCTGGAGGCCGGAGACCTTGAGCAGGACCTCGGGCGTCTCATTCACAGCATCGCTCACAGCTTCGGCGCAATCTCTTCGGTCCAGATCCGCTCCCGCTGCTCCTTGCCGAGGTGGCAGGCGGCCCAGTGTCCGCCGCCGACCTCGGTCAGCTCGGGCCGGACCGTGCGGGTGACGTTGTCCTTGGGGAGATCCGCGTACGGGCAGCGGGGGTTGAAGGCGCAGCCGGACGGGATGTTGATCAGGGACGGCGGGGCGCCCTTGATCGGGATGAGGCGGTCGGTGTCCTCGCGGTCGAGACGCGGCATCGAGCCGAGCAGCCCCCACGTGTAGGGGTGCCGTGGCCCGGCGAACACGTCCTCGGCGGACCCGCGTTCGACGCACCGGCCGCCGTACATGACGAGCAGGTCGTCGGCCATCTCCGCGACGACCCCGAGGTCGTGCGTGATCATGATGACCGCGGAGCCGAACTCCTTCTGGAGGTCGCGGATCAGGTCGAGGATCTGCGCCTGGACCGTCACGTCGAGCGCGGTGGTCGGCTCGTCGGCGATGAGGAGTTCCGGGTTGTTGACGAGCGCCATGGCGATCATCGCGCGCTGGCGCATACCGCCGGAGAATTCGTGCGGGTAGCCGTCGACACGCTTGTCGGGCTCGGGGATGCCGACCCGGTCGAGCATCTCGACGGCGCGCTTACGGGCTTCCTTCTTGGTGACCGGGTGGTGGACCCGGTACGCCTCGACGATCTGCTGGCCGACCGTGTAGTACGGGTGCATCGCGGACAGCGGGTCCTGGAAGATCATCGCCATCTTGCGGCCGCGCAGGTGCCGGACCTCGTCGGGGTTCGCGCCGATCAACTCCTGGCCGTCCAGCCAGACTTCGCCGCTGACGCGGGCGTTCTTGGCGGAGCGGTGCAGGCCCATGAGGCCCAGCGAGGTGACGGACTTGCCGGAACCGGACTCGCCGACGATGCCGAGGGTGCGACCCCGGCGGACGTCGAAGCTGACGCCGTCGACGGACTTGACGAGGCCGTCGTCCGTGTTGAAGTGGATCTTCAGGTCGCGGACCGAGAGGAACGTGTCCTCGGGAGCGTCCGGCGCATCGCTGACCGGCTCCCCCGGTGCCGATTTGTCGAGCTTGCTCACGAGTACCTCACCCGGGGGTCGATGGCTGCGTACACCAGGTCGACGACGAGGTTGCAGAAGACGATGAAGAAGGCGGCGACCAGGGTGACGCCCATGACGATGGGCAGGTCGTTGTCCCGGATCGACTGGACCGAGTACGCGCCGATGCCCTGGAGGGAGAAGACGGTCTCGGTGAGGACGGCGGTGCCGACCAGGGTGCCGAAGTCCATGCCGAAGATGGTGACGATCGGGGTGAGCGCGGCGCGCAGGCCGTGCCTGGTGACGACCGTCGACTCCTTGAGGCCCTTCGCGCGGGCCGTGCGGATGTAGTCCTCGCCCATGGTCTCCAGCATGCCTGCCCGGGTGAGCCGGGCGTAGAGCGCGGAGAACAGGAACGCGAGGCTGATCCAGGGCAGCAGGAGGTGCCAGGCCCACTCCGCCGGGTTCTCGGTGAAGGGGATGTAGTCGATGGAGTCCCAGATGGGGACCTCGTACACGAACAGCGCGCTGAGGATCTGCCCGGTGAAGAAGATCGGCAGCGAGACGCCGGCGAGCGCGACGAACATCGAGATGCGGTCGACGGGGCTGCCCTTGCGCAGCGCGGAGACGACGCCGGTGGTGACACCGAAGATCAGCCAGATCACCGCCGCGCCCACGGCGAGCGAGAAGGAGACCGGGATGCGCTCGGTGAGCTGCGGCCAGACCTCGACGTGGCTCTTGAAGGAGTAGCCGAAGCAGGGCGCGTCGCAGTGGGTGGCGTCCGGGCCGAACTTGTAGTCGGCGCCGACGAACAGCGCCTTGAGGAAGTGCCAGTACTGGGTGTAGATGGGCTGGTCGAAGCCCAGGTTCTTCTTGACCGCGGCGACCGAGTCGGGGTTGACGTCCTTGCCGACGTACTGCGCGGCGAGTTGGTCGGGGGTCTGCCCGCCCAGCCTGGGGACCAGGAAGAAGATCGCGAAGGTGACTGCGCTGACCACCAGCAGCAGTACCAGGGCGCCGAACACGCGCCGGATGATGTACGCAGCCACAGCTGTCCGGCTCCGGGCGGCGGGGTCGGATCCTGTCCGTCCCCGCCACCCGGAACCTTCACCTGCCTTTCGAGAAGATTCCGGGGTACCGCTACTTGGAGGAGCTCATCAGCAGGTAGTCGTACATACCCAGGTACGCCTGGGTGACCGTGACGTTCGTCGCGGACGCCGGGCGGAAGAGCAGGTTCTTGCGGTAGAGGGTCGGGACGACCGTGGCGGTGTCCAGGACCATCTTGTCGATGTCACCCCACGCCTTGGTGCGGGCGGCGGTGTCGGTGTTGGCGATCGCGGCGGCCAGGGCGGCGTTGATCTTCGGGTCGTTCAGCTCCATCAGGTTGTTGCCGCCCGAGGGCTTGATGGCGGAGCCGTTGACGATCTGGTCGAGGAAGCCGAAGCCGGTCGGCCAGTCGGCACCCCATGCCATGGACAGCATGCCGAGCTTCTGCTGGTGGACGTAGGACGGGACACCCGCGAAGTTCGAGAAGTACTTGCCGGCCGGGAACTGCCGGATCTCGACGTTGATTCCGTACTTCTTGAGCGACGCCTGGACGGCGGTGGCCTGCGCGACCTCGGCGGGACGGTCGGAGCGGGCGGTCAGGATCGTGCTGAAGCCGGTCGGCTTGCCGCACGCGGTGAGGAACTCCTTGACCTTGGCCGCGTCACCCTTGTTGCCGGCAGACGGGTAGGTGTCGAACTTGGTGTACCCGTTGACGGACGGCGGCAGCAGTGTGGTGGCGATGTCGCCCTTGGGAGCGCCGCCGGCCGCGTCGAGGATCGACTGCTTGTCGACCGCGTACTGCACGGCCTTGCGGCAGTTGATGTTGTTGAACGGCTCGACGTTCTGGTTCAGCGCGATGTACTGCGTGGCGCCGGCGTACGAGCTGTCGGTCTGGTTGGCCTTCTTGCCGCTCAGCACCTTCGGCTGGGTCGCGGCCTGGACGCCGGTACCGGCCGCGTCGGCGGTGACCTTGTCGGAGATCAGGTCGTTGTCGATCGTGACCGCGTTCACCTTGAACTTGATCGTGATCTTGTCCGGCAGAGCCTTGCGGATCGGGTCCGTCTTGGCGTCCCACTTCGGGTTGCGCACGAGGGTGGCGCTGCGGCCCTCCTCGTACGACTCGAACTGGTACGGGCCGGAGGAGACCATGTGCTGGACGTACTTGGCGCCGTCGTCCTTCGCGGCCGGCACGGGGGCCGTCTGCGAGAAGGTCGCCAGGTAGTCGAAGTCCGCGAACGGCTGCTTCAGCTTGAAGACGATCGTCTGCGCGTCCGGGGTCTCGATGGACGCGAGCCCGTTCGGGTTCTTGTCCTTGTAGGGACCCTGGTACTTGTCGCCGCCGACCAGGTACGACTTGAAGTACGTCGGCCCGTTGGAGAGCACCTCGGGCGCGAAGTTGGAGCGCTCGATGGCGTACTTGACGTCCTTGGACGTGACCGGGGTCCCGTCCTGGAACTGGACGCCGGCGCGCAGCTTGTACGTCCACGTCTTGGCGCCGTCGCTCGGCACACCCAGCGACTCGGCCAGGTCGGGGACGACGGTCAGGCCGTCCTTGCCCGCGGCCGGCTTGAACGTGGTGAGCGTACGGCCGTACAGGCGCGAGAAGTTCTGCACCCAGCCGTAGTACGTGTTGCCCGGGTCGAGGGAGTCCGCCACGTCGGAGTGCTCGAAGCTGAGGGTGCCACCCTTCTTGTTCGAGACGTTGACGATGGAGGTCAGACCCTCGTCCTTCTTGCCCTTGGCCGAGCCGCCGCTGTCGCTGCCTCCGCCGCAGGCGGATGCGCCGAGCGAGATCGCCAGGACCGACGCGATCGCGGCGGTCACCCTTCTCGTCTTCACCGAGGAAAGCCCCCTCTGTCGATGTGGATCACTTGCTGTGGTCACTTGCTGCGCGGGTCGAGTGCGTCGCGCAGCCCGTCACCCAGCAGGTTGAACGCCAGGACGGTGATGAAGATCGCCAGTCCGGGCACGAACATGTACTGCGGATCCGCGGTGTAGAGATCCACGGCGTTGCTGAGCATCCCGCCCCACGAGGCCTGCGGCGGGGCGATGCCGACTCCGAGGAAGCTGAGGCTGGCCTCGAAGAGGATGTTCGTCGGGATGACCAGCGTCGAGTAGACGAGGATCGGTGCGACGAGGTTCGGGAGGAGCTCCCGGAAGAGGACGTACGGACCGCGCGCGCCCAGGCTGTGGGCGGCCTCGACGAACTCCCGCTTGCGCAGGGTCATCGTCTGGGCCCGCACGATCCGGCCGATGTAGGGCCAGCTGAAGAAGCCGATCACGAAGATCAGGACGCAGATCCGCAGCGGGAGCCCGTTCAGCCCGAAGAAGCCGTCCTGCACGGACGCGGAGATGGCGATGGCGAAGAGCAGCAGCGGGAAGGCGAGGAAGGTGTCCATCGCCCGGCTGATGAGCGAGTCGATCCAGCCGCCGTAGTAGCCGGCGACGACGCCGAGGACGGTGCCGATGGCCACCGACAGGAGGGTGGCGCCGCCCGCGACGAGCAGGGAGACCCAGGAGCCGTCGATGATGCGGGCGAGCATGTCGCGGCCGTACTGCGGGTCCACGCCGAGCGGGTGGTCCCAGCTCATGCCGCCCCAGCCGCCGATGGGCGCCTGCATGGCCGGATCGATGAGGTCCTGGTTGAACTCGTTGGGGTCGAGGCCGAAGATCGCCTCGATGGGCTTGGCGAGGATCGCCATGAGGACGAGGCAGACCACGACGATGCCGCCGGCCACGGCCAGCTTGTCGCGCTTGAACCGGGTCCAGGCGATCTGGGTGAGTGAACGCCCTTCGATCTGACTCTGTTTGGCCCCGGCGAGCACGGCTTCCGGCTGTGCTCCGGCCTCCGACCCGGTGGTCTCGATCGGTGCGGTCACAGTGCACTGACCCTTCCCGCCGGCGGTGACCGGCCTTACTCGCGTCTTATGGGAGGCGAGTCTTCAACGCGCTCGTGATCACGCGCCAGATGTGGCGGCGAAAGTATGCACAAACGTGATGCCGACGGGAAGATTCCGCTATCCGAACACCGGGTAACGCCCCCCGGACGACGGCAATTTGGGAAAAAGGTGCGAGGGGACTTTTTAGGGTGCACGCTACGCGCGGAGATGAAGGAGCTCTGAAGTGACGGGCGTGTTTCGTGAGATGACGGTCCGTCAGAGGATCAGTACGCGCCGGGGGTTGCCGGATAGCCGTAACCGGCCGCCGGGGACTGCGGGGCCGGAGCGTGCGCCTCACGGTCGTAGAACGGGCGGGCGTTGGCGCGCATCCACATGACGACGGGGTCGTACTCGTCGGTCATCGCGACCGTCGACACCGGCAGGCCGTCCGGGACGGCGCCGATCGACTGCTGCATCATCGCCCGCACCGCGTCCACCGACTGCGGGGACGTGTCGTACACGTCCAGGCCGATCGACAAGTAGGGCTGGCCCAGAGCCGGTTGGACCCAGGCGCGGCGCAGGGCGCGGATCGCGGGGGTGCGGTGGGCGTTCTGGCCCAGGAGGGCGTAGAAGTGCGGGAGTTCGACCTGCGGGTCGGACAGCCGCAGCGGGCCGGGGGGCTGGCGGTCCAGGCCGGTGGCGATTCTGCGCAGGTCGGCCCAGGGGACGCCGACGCCGCCGCCCGGCGCGTGCGGGTTCAGCCACAGGCCGTGGCGGTCCGGGTAGAGGGTGCGGGCCGCGTCGAGGCCGTCCACCACTTCGTACGAGCGGTTCCAGCCGCTGGCCGAGAGCTCCTGGGCGGAGGTGACGGCCGGGGCGTACGCGTGGCCGTCGACCTCCATGGAGCCGTACTGGGCGTCCGGGGAGCCGGCCTGGCCGTGCCACAGGAGCATCCAGATCTGGCCGGTGGTGGGGGTGGAGAGGGCGCGCAGGAGTGCCTCGTAGGCGTCGTAGCGGCCAGGCGTGACCTGGCGCAGCGTGTGCTCGACCTGGCCGGTCGCAGCGGTGCCGCTCACGCTCACGCCCACGTTTCTACCGCCCCTTCGTGAGTTATCCCGTGTGTGTTGTTGCCCTGCGTCGGGGTCAAGCTTAAGCGCCCACCGGGGGTTCGCCGGTTGTGTGTTCGGCGGGTGCGCCCCGGGGTGGTTCAGGTTCCGTGTGTGTAGAAGGGCCGGACGTTCGTCCTCATCCACACACCCACCGGGTCCTCCGCGACGTCCAGCAGGATCAGGTTCACCTGCCAGCCGATCGGGACGCGGCCCAGTGCCCGGCCCAGCGCGTCCAGGGGGCGTTCCCTGAAGTCGCCGTCCCACTGGGCGAGTTCGACGCCGACGAACATCACCGGCGCCGAGGTCTCGATCGCGGCGAGGCAGCGGCGGGCGGTCAGGACGACACCGGTCGCCTCGAACTCCTTGGACGCCTCGGCGAGGAACTCCATCGGGTCGTCCTGCCAGTCCGGCTCGAAGAGGCGCACGCGCGCGCCGGAGGCGGTGCCGTCGAGGACGGTGCGCCCGGCCCGGCAGAGGTCGGCGACCGCCTCCGGCGGAAGGGGGACGCCGACGACGCCGTCGGGGTTGAGGGCGATGCCGACCTGCGGGGGCAGGCCACGGGCGAACTCCACCGCCGGGGCGATGGTGAACGACATGTGGGAGCCCGCGACTTGGCGGAACTGCTCCTCGGAGGTGAAGACGGGGACGTATGTCTGGCCGCCCAGGTCGACCGTGGGCAGGTCGAGGGGGCCGGTGCGGGGGCCGCCGCCGTTGGGCAGGGGTATCCACAGGAAGCTGCGCGCGAGGACCTCGATGATGCGGGCCCCTGCGGACGGCACGTTCAGGGAGGCGGAGAGCACCTCCTCCAGTTCGTTGCCCGGCCAGCCGCCGTGGGGATAGGGGTGTGCGGGGGCCGGGAAGTCGGTCGGGAGGTCCGCCGGGAAGTCCATCTCTGTCTACCGCCTGCTGGGAACCGCTGTATGAAATGCGCCGTGTAAGAGGAAAAGCTTAAAGGCGTACCGGACGGCACGGGGTCAGCCGAGCGTGAACAAGGTCAGCCCCGCGTGAACGCGACCCTGCGCAGGACGTCCACCGCGTCCCGGTCGAGCAGCACCGCGGCCTCGCAGCCGTCCGGCAGCTTCCCCTTCTCCACCGCTCCGACCAGGCGGGACGCCGCGTGCCGGTGGCGCAGGAAGGCGTACCGGGAGACGCCCCGGCCCCGCTCCCGCTGGCCCCGCAACGCCGTGTCCGGCGTGACGTCCAGGAGCAGGAGGTGCAGGGTGCCGCCACGGCGGCGGGCCTCCCGGGCGAGCCAGGCCCGCACCCAGGACTGCGTGCCGCAGTCGTGGACGACGACGCCCTCGCCGGAGCGCAGGGCCCGCCACAGGCCCGCATAGTGGGCGAGGCGGACGAGGGGCCGGTAGACGGCGTAGGGGAGGAAGCGGGGCGCCTTCGCGTCCCAGCGGTCGCGGGTGTCCTGGGAGTCGATCCGGGCGCCGTGCACCGCGCGGCGCATCAGCGTGGACTTGCCGCTGCCGGGCAGGCCGGTGACGACGACGAGGTCGCGGGGGCCGAAGAGCAGGGCGTGCGGGCTGCGGCCGGCGCGGTCGCGCAGGTCGCGGACGACCGGTGCGGGGCGTTCGG